>JAIXPR010000036.1 GCA_027486155.1 Pseudomonadota bacterium
CGCGGAGTGCGGTGGAAGGTTTACGGAGCGCTCCCTCTTGGCCGAGGTGCGGGCAGCTCTCGCTCCAGTGGTGAGCTCGACGGTTGCGCGGGACCGAACTATCAGAGGTATCTCGCTTGAACCCCTTCTCGATCTCGTTCTGTCGCGAGCGGAGGAGAGCGGCTCCCTCATCTCGGGGGAACTTATCGACGCGATCTGCGCTCGTGTGGCGGAGGTCAGTGAGCCCGGTTGCGTGCTTATCTCCTCGAAACGTGCGCGAGCCTATCTGAGAGACCTGGTGCGGGTTCGTGGGGACGAGATTCCGGTCATCGCCCATGAAGAGGTAGCTCCTCGGTTCGAGTTGATGTCGGTAGGTACCATAGAGCTTCTTGAGGAGGTTCACCGAACGGCTCTGCTGAATCAGGCGATGGGGGATGAGTATGCGAAAAAAGTTCTGTAGGCACGCAACATTTGGGTGGTATCTCTCGATAGTGGGGTGTATCGCCCAGTTGAGCGCCTGTTTCGCTCCTCAAGGTGTTCCTGAAGCCCGTTTCCGGCGAGCCCATGAGTTGGTGGCCGTTGGAACCCGGTTTTTGCGGGAACGAAACTTCTCTGAAGCTCGGCAGGCGTTCGAATTGGCCTCCGAATTGGCGCCCATGGCCGCTGCCGTAGATGGCCTGGGGTGCGTCGCCCTCCTTGAGGGAAGGTATGAGGTGGCGGAGCGATACTTTTGGGAGGCGTACGAGATGGATAGGACCTACGAAGAGGCCTTGGTAAATGTCGGCCTTGTGAAGGAGCTTCGTGGGCAGCGAGAGGAGGCTCGGGCTATCTACTTGGAATATCTGGGTAAGAACCCTCTGTCGGCGGTCGCACGGAACAACCTAGCGGCGCTTGAGTACGATAGGGGGATGGGTACAATGGTTACGATCGACGAGTTGGAGAAGGCGATAGTTTTGTCAGATCAGGTTGTTATCCGTGATAATCTCGCGGTGCTGGCGACTAAGTAAGGGGGAGATTCCGATGACGAAAAAGTCCACGAAACAGAGAGCGAGTGAGACCTACACACCTCGCCGCACGCAGCGCCACATTCCCAAAGAAACAAACGCCGTCCCCGTTTCGTCGCACAAGGTAGAGGTTGAGCCCGTAGAGGCCTGCGGCTCCGAGGAGGAGGCCCTCAACGTTCTTCTCGGTCGTATTACCGATAAACTAGGCCACCGGGGAAGCGAGCAGGCTCAAATGCATGAATTTCTTACCCTCATCCTCGATACGGACCCCTCGCTGAAAGAGGAGCTTCTTCGGGAAATCGTCATTAGAAAGTGATACTTATTCCCGCTTCGCGCAATCTAACCTTGCATGGAGATCGATAATCCGGAAACCGCCATCGAGCGGCGAATTCTCATCGCCGATGATGACGCGGACTCGCGCATCGTTGTCGCGAGCGTGATCTCCATCCTTGGACACGCTCCGGTTGTCGTTCACGGAGGCGGGGAAGCCCTTGAGGAGTGCGAGCGCCAATTACCCGATCTGGCGATTATCGACTACACCATGCCCGCGGTGAACGGCATCGAGATGTGTCATCGCTTAAAGACGATTCCTGGTGGCGAGCTTGTTCCGATCCTCATGCTGACCGCGCGTGACAGCATGCAGGATAAGATATCGGCGCTGGAGGAGGGGGTTGATGACTACCTCACCAAACCTTTCAATTACCAGGAGTTGCGCGCGCGAGTGACAGCTCTGTTGCGGGTGCGGGATCTTAACTTGAAGCTTGTCGCGAAGAGCGAAGAGCTCAAGAGGATGCAGGAGCGGTTGATCGCCACTGAGCGTCAGGTCGCGGTAGGACAGCTCGCCGGAACCGCCGCGCATCAACTTGGACAACCGCTCTCGGCGATCATGCTCAACTGTTTCCTTATCGAGAAGCTCCCGAAAGAGGACTCGAAGTTTATGGGGGCGGTGATGGCGATCAAGAATGATGTACGCCGTATGGTCGAGATGATCGATAGACTGCGGAATATTAAGGCCTCGGCCCGTGAGGAGTACTTCGATGGCACGGAGATCCTTAAATTAAAGGACGACGAATAGAGCGGACTCCACTGCCTCCTCCTTGAGGGGATTCCAGGCTCAAAAGATGAAACGAGATAGTGATGAGTTTGCTCCACGAGGGGGCGGTAAATCCGCTTTATTGTTCGACCAACAACCTCTATAGTCAGCGAGCAAAGCGAATCTCTTCTCGGAACCTATCTCATGTACGCGCAACCAACTCTCGACTTTGAATGGGCTACGACACCAGCTGAGGTTGAGCGTGTGGCCGCGAGTATCGCCAACGAGCCGATCATCTCTGTAGATACCGAGACGAGTGGGTGGCAGGTTGGAAATGAACAGCTGTGCCTTATTCAGATCGGGGTGCCCAGTCAGCAGCGCGTCATCTTAGTCGATGTGATTAAGGCAGGGGCGCCCCTTGCGTTGGCTTCCGTTTTAGCCGCCCCGAACCCTCTCATTGTGGCCCACAACGCCTCGTTCGAGGAGCGTCAGTTCGCTCGATACGATATGAAGATGAAGGGGATTAAAGATACGCTTACCATGGCGCGTCAACTTCGCCCCGACCTTCCGAATCATACGCTTCGCACCTGCTGTAAACTCCTGCTCGGAATCGACATGAGCAAGCAGGAGCAGACGAGTGACTGGTCGATTCGTCCATTAACCGACTCGCAAATCGCGTACGCGCGACTCGACGCCGAAGTTGCGATATCGCTGTTCGACTATCTCGCGGAGATTGAAGCTCAAGCCTCGCGAGAGTTGGATCTTCCGGTGGCTGATCTCGTGAAGGAGTACGGCGCGGTGTTAA
>JAIXPR010000376.1 GCA_027486155.1 Pseudomonadota bacterium
GCGACGGTGAATAACCGTGCCGGTAAGGTTGCAGTCAGACAGAGAGAAAATCGCGTGACTGCACTACATTGAGTTGCATAAGGGACATCTATCTCCCTCTAACCCTTCGCTAAAACGCATCATTTTGCGCTCTGGCTCTTCCAAAATCTCCCATAGTAGGGTCAACTCATACGAAGTGACCCTAGCAGGGTGGTGAAATGCCCTACACGATAGGGAGAAAGTGGTTCAGAATAAAGGAAGCCACCTGTCGCAGGAAGACGCGATCACTCAAGGATATAGAGGTACTCATCAGAACCTCCTACTACTGAAGAGATAACGATGCAGCGAGCACATAAAGCGAGCAGTGAGAAAAAGGGGCCAACCCCTAAAACATCATCAACTCGACCTATCGCCACCATGACCAGTGAGCAGTTGCTATTGGCTTATAAAGCCATGCTCCTTTCTCGGCTACTCGATGAGAAAACGATAACGCTCTACAAGCAAAATAAGTGTCATTTCCAAATTAGTTGCGCCGGACACGAGGGGGTTCAGGTAGCGGCCGCTCGCGTATTCCGCTCCGGACAGGATTGGTTTTATCCCTACTATCGAGACATGGCACTCGTGGTCGGGCTCGGCATGACAGCTGAGGAGATCATGATGAACGCCATGAATAAGGTGAACGATCCAAATTCGCATGGGCGCATGATGCCGATGCACTATTGCTCAATACCCCTTCGCATCCCACCGCAAAGCTCTCCGACCGGCAGCCAATTCCTACAGGCTGTTGGGTGTGCGCTCGGAGCTAAGATGAAGCACCTCGATGAGGTCGTGTACGTCTCAGCTGGTGAGGGGACCTGCTCTCAGGGAGATTTCCACGAAGCGTTAAACTGGGCCGCTCGCGAGAAGCTCCCGATCGTTTTCGTCATTCAAAACAACGACTACGCGATCTCGGTACATATCTCCGAGCAGCTCGCTGGTTCAAGTATCGCCACGATAGCCCAAAACTACGAGAACCTTCACACGGCGCAAGTTAATGGATCGGATGTCGAGGCATCGGCCGCGGCGCTCACATTCGCTCACGACAGAGCTCGTCGTGGCGAAGGACCATCGCTCATCGAAGCGCATGTGCCACGCCTGCAGAGTCACTCAATCTCAGACAATCACCTCAAGTACCGAACCTCAGAGGATCTCGCGAAGGAGCAACTACGGTGTCCACTTAGGCTTACGAGAGCGATGCTCCTCGATCGCAAGGTGCTCACCCAATCCCAAGTTGAGGAGATTCACACCGAGCTCAAGCAGCTCGTCGATCGAGCCGCGGAGGAAGCCGAACAAACTCCGGACCCATCGGTCGAGGACGCTACCTCCCTCACCTTTAAGGACCCAACGCCGTGGGTCGGCGTCTCCGAGCGCGAAGCGACAGGGGACGAGATCTTTATGGTGGACGCCCTCAATCACGCCCTCGATGAGGAGTTAGCGCGGAACCCAGACACCTGCATCTTTGGTGAGGATGTAGCGCATGGTAAGGGCGGCGTATTTACCGTGACCGCCGGACTCACCGCTAAGCACGGCGCGACTCGCGTCTTTAATAGTCAACTGGCGGAGAGCTCCATCGTTGGAGCGGCGATTGGATTAGCCACCCGCGGGTTGAAACCGATCGCCGAGATCCAGTTCGGTGACTACGTCTGGACGGGAGCGAATCAGATCCGAAACGAAATGGCGATGTTCCATTACCGATGCGCGGGTGACTACGGATGTCCTGCCGTGATCCGAATACCGGTAGGTGGCTACATTCGCGGTGGCGCTTATCATTCGCAAAACATCGAGGCTACATTCGCGCACTTTCCAGGACTCTTCGTCGTGTATCCATCCAACGCGACCGACGCGAAGGGACTTTTAAAAGCGGCGATTCGAGCACAGGATCCTGTTCTCTTCCTTGAACACAAAGGCCTGTACCGTCAGGTGTACGCGAAAGGTCCGGAAGGCGACGCCGATTTCATCGTACCGATCGGCAAAGCGAAGACCGTTCGAGAGGGCAGCGACCTCACGATCGTAACGTGGGGAGCGCTGGTGCATAAGAGCCTCCTTACCGCGCATATGATGGAATCGAAGGGGTATTCGATCGAGGTGATCGATATTCGCTCGATCGTTCCGTTGGACATCGAGCACATCGTGGCGAGCGTTCAGAAAACGGGGCGTGTGGTTATCGCTCACGAGGATGTTCTCTTTGGTGGTTTCGGTGGCGAGATCGCGGCTCAGATAGCCGAGAGGTGCTTCACCAACCTTGACGCCCCAGTTAAACGGGTCGGAATGAAGTATGTCGCGGCGGTGCCACACGCTCCGATACTTGAGGATATCGTTTTGCCACAGATCGATGATATCGCGGCCGCGGTAGAGGAAACGCTGAACTTTTAGGGGGTAAGGTCGCTGGCCCAGTTGGAGACAACTCCGTCACCTCTTCCCAGTCAAATAACAAGGCGCTGACAGGTCAGCCAACAGGTCAGGGATGAGGGCGATTAGCACTGCTAGCTGACGGGACCTTTCCGCTATTTTCATGCTCCCTCGCTGGGCGTGGCCATAGACCGTTCGGCGCGCGTTAGTGCCTGCGCGAGAAGAGTGTTCGTGTGTTCTTTGTCCACCCGGCACATTCGCGAAAACCTGGTCGCCAAAGGTTCTACCCCGAAGGTACTCGCGAGGGCATCGAGCTTTTGATTCCTGACCGTGGCCTTGAGCGACGTCTCGGTTCCTCTGTCAGGTGATGGTTGCGGCGCAAAGAGTACCTTCGCGGGGCTGGCGTCATATCCGTCGGTAGCGAACAGAGCGCCGAAAAAGGGAGTGGAAGGATGAGGCGA
>JAIXPR010000262.1 GCA_027486155.1 Pseudomonadota bacterium
ATGTAATCGTCGCGGATTACAAGATGCCCAATATGAATGGGTTCGATTTCGTGAAAGCGTTGCGCCGCATGGATGTTGAGTGGAACGCTCAAGAGGTACCGGTTATCGTGCTCACCGCGTGCGGCGAGGACCTCGAATTCTCAGCACTGGAGAAGGGTGCCGACATGTTCTGCGAGAAGTTTCGGGCGGATAGTTTGTTGGTGAAACAGATCCGGTTCCTGTTGGAGCTGTAGGCCGCGTTCTCCTCGTTCTGTAGTACCATGAGATTGTCTTTGGAGGGGCGGTTCCCCCTGGAGCTCGCCGACAGGGGGTTCCGTTGCCCCCCCCTTTTTTAACGCGCCCTTATTCCGGTTCTATGCATCCTTGCAACCCTCTGTAAGGGGTTGAAAAGTTTGAGACATCTGTCGGTTCGCCACTATTTCCAACGGTCATGAATCTGAACCGAGTTGCGATCCATCTTAAAGACGTCATGGGGTCTCTCAAGGTTTTCTCGACATTAACGCATGATGCTCGCATCTTTGTGGCAGGCCACCGGGGCCTAGTAGGGTCGGCGATCGTTCGTCGCCTGAAGGCATACGGCTTTACTAACCTCGTCCTGCGCACCCGCTCGGAACTCGATCTCCTCGATCAAGCCGCTGTCCGAGACTTTTTTCGCGAGCAGCGGATCGACTTTGTTTTTGTCTGCGCCGCTAAAGTTGGGGGGATACTGCATAACTCCCTCCACCAAGCTGATTTCATCTACGAAAACCTTATGATCTCAGCGAACGTCATACAGGCGGCCGCGCTCTATGATGTGAAGAAGCTGCTCTATCTCGGTAGCTCATGTATCTATCCGAAGTTTTCGCCACAGCCGATTCCAGAGGAGGCGCTCCTCTCAGGTCCCCTTGAGCCCACGAATGAGGGATACGCCATCGCCAAGATCGCGGGACTCAAGTTGTGCGAAAAGTTTTATAAGCAGTACGGCAAGTGTTTCATCTCAGTTATGCCGACGAACATGTACGGCCCCAACGACAATTTTCACCCCGATCACTCTCACGTGATTCCCGGGATGATGCGCCGATTCCACCAGGCCGCTCGGGGCGGCGCGTCATCGGTAACGGTGTGGGGCACTGGCTCTCCCCGTCGCGAGTTTCTCTACGCGGATGATTTCGCCGAGGCGGCTCTTACCGTTATGGAGAACTACAACGAGGCTGAGTTTCTCAACGTCGGTACCGGTGAGGATGTGCCGATACGAGAACTCGCTTTCACCATGGCTCAAGTGGTGGGCTTCAAGGGAGAGATCGTATTTGACTCCTCAAAGCCTGACGGCACGCCTCGCAAAGTGCTCGATGTCTCCAAGGTGAAATCGCTGGGATGGGAACCGCGGATCTCTCTAGAGGTTGGACTTAGACTCTCGTATGAGTGGGCGCTACAAACTGACGCCTTTACATGCTCCGCGGGTGCTCGGGATACTCAATCGTCTCACGTGTAATACCTGCCCGGTGTTTACGCTCATAGTGTCTTAATAGCGTAACAAACCCGCACGCTACGCGGTGAAAAACAAGCCATAATTCAGCGAGGTTTCATTACTCTCGCTCGTGCGCCGCCGGATTCGTAAAGATTCTCAGCAACGCCTCAACTCGTCGTGGGTCTCGACAGAAGAGACGGTAAGTTGCGCGAAGGGCTTGCGGGAGTTCGTCTGGAGAAAAGCGCACTATCTCCGCGGCTGAGGTTTCACTCTGAAGCTCAGCCACGATGTTCTGGCGGAGGCGTTCAGCGAATGGAGTGCCGGTAGTTTCCTGCGCCCGAGCGCGTTTACTTAGGTGATTGATTCGTGGGAACCAGATTTTGTTGTCAAAATACACGGGGATGTAGGTCGCGGTATCTTCACCGGGACCAGCGCAGAAGGTGTTTGGGAATTCAACGGGTGTCGACGCGAGGTCGAGGATCGAATGTTCGCGCACGAATGATGGAAGGAACATCATATCAGTGCCGAACATCGCTTCGGCCGTTGCCGCGGCTGAACGATCAAGCTCAGCTAAGACCGAAGGATACTCCGCGATCTCGCGGATCTCGGTCATTTCAACCTTGCGAGCGAAAACAAGGAGCGCGCCGAGCATCGGTGACCAATCCTGCCACTGATTCAAGGTCGCGATGGAAGAGAGTCTGTGAGTCCCTCTCTGAAGCAACTTTGACCGCTCGCCCAACTCATGCAACGGGATAAAGAGGTCTGATTGAACGAGGTCTTCGGCATCGCGCGTGGCCCGTTCAGAGGCCAAGGCTACCTGCGCTATATGCATGTCACCGTGAGTATTTCGGGATACGAAGGTAAGGTGGTTGTCTTGCGAAAGCCAATACTCGTCGCATCGATCGACGCAGTAGAAGATCTCGGCGCAACTCGCGGCGGCGCTGGCAAGCGCATGCGGTGACGCGAAGCCTACGTCGTGATAATCCCTGAGACGTTCCCGCAGGATCGACAGCGATATCGCGGTGGGATGTTTGAGACTGGTTAGTGTTCTGTCGAAGGACTCAGGCTGTTCGCTACTGGTATACTCGGAGAGGGCTTGCGCTACGATCGATGACCACGCCGTGATACCCAGCGACTCTCGGATGTGCGGCAGCAAAAACTCCTCAAGATCGATTCGCTCGTCATAGGAGATAGCTACCTCGCCGTGGAGGGCGGCCCGCGCCTCGCTTGCTATGACGGACATCAGAGCGCTTTGTTCGAGGGCTCTCCATGCTTCACTACTTGGTAATTGATGAGCGGTTTGTAACATGAAGAAAGGGTCCATCCGGGTGGAAAAGAGTGAACAGACAGAGAATACGTGCCGCACATGTAATCCGCAACTGAAGGGGCCATGGTGGCCTATGTGGTTGGATTTAGGTGGCCAGGCACGTTGGGAGAAGAGGCAAAACCCCACGTGAACGTGCTCGTAAACGTGAACGGGAACGTACCCGGAATAAAAACCCAACGTTTTCGGGTACGTTCACGAGCACGAGGACGTTCACGTGTCGAACTCCACAATCCGACTATGAGTGAGTTTTGCCTCGCTTCCCTTGGTTGGTGACATGCTGTGACCCTGTAAGATGGTATCCCTTATCGGGAGTGATGGCGTCATTCCCTCAATCCTTTCGCCCAAGCCTTCGAACAATCCATGGAAAAGTAGGGGGCGCCGTAGTACCGTCGCGATGACTTTTCGAGGATACGTATGAAAAATCTGCACGAGATAACCGAACGAATAGTCGCTTTTCGTGACGCGCGAGACTGGAAGCAGTTTCATGGGCTCAAAGATATTGCTCTCTCGCTCATGCTTGAGGCGGGAGAGGTCGGAGAGATCTTTCAATTCAAGAGTGAGAGCGAGGTCGCGGAGAAGCTAGAGAACCTTCAGGAGCGGATCGGTGATGAGCTCTCAGATGTGCTCTATTGGACCCTCTTGATGGCTCACGATAGCGGCGTTGATCTCGCCGCGGCGTTTGAGCGAAAGATGTCTCGTAATGAGCTCAAGTATCCCCTTGAAAAGGCCAAGGGGAGTAATAAAAAGTATACGGAGCTGTAGCAGGTGGGGATTCCCTCACAATTACGAAAGCGCTTCTTGTTTGCGCTTCTATTTTCAGAGAAATACTCGCTGACGGCTAAGTGTGACGTGAGACGATAACCGTCCACGGCTATCGGTTTACGTTATACGGTAAACGTAGTCGCCATCGTCAGCGAAATTTTGAGAGGCACTCAAGTGGCAGACTACGAATGGGTTTCGCGTTGCTTGTCCCAGGGCACTTGAAGGCCTGGTAGCTGCGCTGATTATAGCTTCAATCTCTTGAAGATACACTCAGGGATGTGAATGATAATCAGCATGATGAAGCGCCAAAAGAACGGGGTGTAGACCACCGATTCTCCTCTCTTCATCGCCTTGTATACCCGGGTGCCAACCAACTCCGCTGAGGCGAAGAGAGGGCCCTTCTTGATATCCGCTGTCATCGGTGTATCGATGAAACCCGGCTTAATCGTGGTGACGGAGACGCCACGGGGAGCGAGACGATTTCTGAGGCCCTGAAGAAAGACTGAGAGAGCGACTTTGGCTGAGCCGTAAATGTAGTTGCTTTGCCGGCCGCGATCTCCAGCCACAGATGATATTACCGTGATGTTTCCTTCGCCTCGTTTCTCGAAATAATTCGCGAGCCAGGTAAGAAACGCCACAGGGCTTAAAAAGTTGGTGGCGAGCGCCTGCTCCGTTTCCAGCCAACCGTGTTGGCATTCGGCCTGGTTGGGCAGATCTCCGTGCGCGATAAGGGCGGCGTCAATTTCTCCCAATTGGTGGAAGGCGTTCTCTAAAAGTTGGTCGTGAGAGGCGAGATCCCGGGCGTTGAACAAACCGGTATGCACAACCGCCGCTCCACGACATCGGAGGTCGTTGGCGAGTCGTTCAAGTTTCTCCTCTGAACGCCCGGCGATAAATAGCTCGGCGCCGTCAAGCGCGAAACACCGAGCGGTCTCGGTCGCTACCGCTGAGGTTGCTCCAATAATGACTATCTTTTTCATGACTAATTCCTTACGCGACGCCAGAAACTTGATGAGAATCGTGGATCGATGTGTGGCTCGAACTCCGCGAGGCGGGGATGAGAGGCGAGGAACGCGGCATGGCTCATCCTCGCGTCCTTAGCTGGATAGAGCGAACCCCCCGCGCCCAGCACGATGGTGTCCAACTCGTTCATCAGGGCGAGGGTGGGAGCTCCATCATTCGGGAAGTCGAGCGCCAACGTGATCCCCTTTCGAGGGAACGATAGCATGCCCGGTGATTCAAGATCTCCGAAGGTCTTGAGAACCGCCAAGAAGGAGGCGCGCTTGGAGCGGGTAATGCGACGGAATATCTCTTTAATCGTTTCGCCCCGCTCATCGAACGGTACAACAAACTGGTACTGAAAGAATCCTCTCCTTCCGTACATTCGATTCCAATCGAGGATGGCGTCGAGTGGATAAAAAAACGGCTCGTAGTGGGTGAGCGCGTCGACCGTTCGGCTCAACTGCTTGTTGTAGTAGAGGGTATTGAAGCTCCGCATAAAGTACGAGTTGAGCAACCATGATGGCGCCTGGCAGGGAAATGGAATGGAGAGCGATTTCGGTTGACGCGCTTTTCGTCGCTCAGAGAAGTTGCCCGCCATGAAAAGTCCTCGCCCAAGCTCGTCACCCTCCGTTGTGCAGTCAACCCAGGAGACGCTGTAGTCGTAGATCGGGTCGTTCTCACGGGAGACATCGACGAACTCGTCCAGATTACGAAACTTGATGGTCCGGGTATCGAGATATGGCGACTTGATCGGAACTAAGGTGAGTTCCACCCACGATATGAGCCCAGTGAGGCCCAGTCCACCAATAGTGGCCCGGAATAGTTCCGTGTTTTGTGTAGGGGAGCAGGTGAGATGCTCTCCGGTCGAGCGAATCAGCCCGAACTGTGTCACGTGTCTTCCAAAAGTTCCCGCTCGGTGGTGATTTTTTCCGTGGATGTCATTGGCGATTGCTCCACCAAGCGTGACGAACTTCGTGCCAGGAGTCACCGGCAAGAACCATCCTTTAGGAACGAATACCTTCAGAATAGTGGCAAGGCTCACACCGCTCTCGGCTCGCAAGATCCCCGATTGCGGATCAAAAGCGATGAAGTTCGACAGCCCCGAGGTTTCAATGATCGCGTTGTTGTCGTTGACGCAGCTGTCCCCGTAGCTCCGTCCAAGTCCGAAGGGAAGTACGGAGCGGTCATCCTCGGGAAGGGGAAGTGAGGCCTTAAGGGAGGATGCCCTAACCACCTTTTGGTC
>JAIXPR010000352.1 GCA_027486155.1 Pseudomonadota bacterium
AACACAGAGCAAGGAGACGAGAGAGAGTGCAAGGATTTTGAGGTTCATACCCCTTACTTTGACAACACAACTCAAATTGTACAAGGGCCAAGCCGATGTGACGCCTATCACTCGACCGTTTAATCCGTGAGGCACGCCGGATCGAATTCATAGCCGCCGTTCAGCCAGGTGACGATCTCTCGACAGATTGGGTTCTCGATCCGCGGTTCATACCGGGCTCGAAGATGCCTCCTCTGCTCTTCGCTTAACGCGGCTCCTCCCACATCGTTGAAAAGGGCGAGGTCCTCCCCTATCAACTTTCCAAGCTCCTCGCCACACACCTGGTTGATGCACATCATACTGACCAGATCACGATCGTACGATGAACCCTGGCTATAATTGAGCGCCAAGCTCGCCAAGGGGATCTGGGACAGCCACGGCTGCTTCATCGGGTTTACCGCGTGACCACTCAGGAGTTCAGTGAGGTGCGCGCCCCTATTCTCAAAGGCTCGCAGAAAAATAAAGGGAGATGCTCGCTTACTATCATTGACCGGGTAATTATCCCAGAGAAACGGCTTTCGACGGATTCGTTCGGCAACCTCGCTGAGGTGCTCCGCGGGATAGGCGGACGACATCACTTTTTCCCCCGTCCAGAAAAGGCCGATCGAATCGTCGAGCCCCTTCCCAAGATCCTCCAAATAATTCTGAGGCATGGCGCCGAAGCATCTCTCGATGATCGGGTCGTAGCTATAGTAGGTTGGACAAAAGATGATCCGCGGCGCTGTCGAAACATCACGTATATCACCTAGTATCCGAATTTGGGTCTCCGCCAGATTGGGGAGATCTCCGCGCATGTCGTCGAAGAGGACACATAGGATGTCAACATGAAGGGAGTTAAGAACCTCTACCTTCGCCCGGAGAGCGGTGCGCGCCTCGGGTCCGTACGCGCGATACGCCTCGTAGGGTGACAATCCTACACCGAAGTGGAGTCCCGCCGCCTTGAACGCAGCGCAGAGATCTTTCAAGTGATTGAGGCGTTCCGCGGGGAAGGGTTCGTTCCATCGCTTACGCAAGAAAGGTTCGTCCTTGGGAGCGTACACGTAGAACGAATATCCATGCGCGCCTAAAAAAGCGGGGTACGCCGCGCGCTCCTGCCACGCCCACGACGCGCCGAAAAAACCCTCTATGACTCCGAGATATGGAACGGCTGTCGCCATGCGCTTCACATGCTTAGTTTTCGTATCTCAACCAGTGTACGTCACCTAACGATGATCGTCACGAGGGAAAGGGGCTCTTTTGCCCCCGAACGCGGCCATGTCCATGGATCTACAAGCTCTTGTTAGGTATCATAACTTCCATGTCTCCCCTCCTTGAATTATCAGCGGTTGTCTTTGATATGGACGGCTTGCTCCTTGATAGTGAAAAGGTCGCTCAGGAGGTCATCCTCAAAGCGGCCCGTAGCATTGGTGCCCCCCTTACTCCCGAAGTAACCCTCAAGATGGTGGGACGAAATGAAGCGAGCTGCTATCTCTATCTCCTAGAGCTGCTCGAAAATGAGGATCGTGTGCGAGATCTCCTTGAAAAGGCGCATCAGCTCTATGCATGCGAATTTGAGGCGGGGAGAATTCCTCTCAAGACCGGCGTTCATGAACTCCTGACGGTCCTCGATGAATTTCGAATACCGAGAGCTATAGCGACATCTACCAAACGACAGGTAGCGATTCGAAAACTGACGAAAGTTCAAGTCCTCGACCGTTTCGACCATATACTAGGGGGCGATGATGTTGAACATGGGAAGCCCGCTCCTGATATTTACCTGAAAGCCTGTGCCACGCTGGGAGTTGAACCGGGGGCGTGTATCGCTTGCGAGGATTCGGCTTTTGGCGTGGAAGCCGCCTTCTCCGCCCGATTAAGACCTGTTCTCGTTCCTGATCTACTTACTCCGACAGAGGAGATGATACGACAGGCTTGGCGAGTACTTCCGAGTCTTCATGCGGTGGCGGCCCTTGTACGGGACATTCTCACAGATCACATGAAACTATCTCCCACCGTGCGACCCGAAGTTTGAGGATACCAGTCCGTGCCAGTCCCGGTCGTATCCCCCTAGGGAAGCGAGGCGAAACCTACCCGAAGCGAGAAAGTGGAGGTTGGGTTGATATTCGATTTTCAGTGCGTAAAAATTGAAGAGCGACACAAGATACGCTTTCGTAGCAGGGAGGGGGTTTGCCTCGCTTCCCTAAATTGAATCTCGGATTGGTCGATAGGTGCGAGGATTCTGAGAGATTCGCGCCTTCAAAACTTGCGGGAGGACCTCAGTTTCTGTCTCGTATCAGAACGGATTACCCGCTCGAATCACCAAGAGCGCTTCGGAGCTCCGCCAACGTAACAAGTGTCGGTTTCGAGGGGCGTTTACGTGAGATACCAGCCGCGGCAGTTCGTTGAGCGGACTCTAACGACTGGCGCACAATTCGCAATAGGATCTCATGGGACTCGTGACGCCAATTCTGTAGGGGCTCCAACCCGTCATACCGCTGCAACAAAGACTCAATCTTGTCTTCGGGAAGTTTCCCCAACAAAAAGTCCGATATATCTTTTACCTCATGGTAATTTCTATTTTCTAAAAGGAGCTTTAAGGAGTCCTCGGCTAACTGCAGATCGTTCAGAAGCGCCTGCAACTCATCCCATCCAGCGGCGTGAAAGGTATTAAAATATTCGGTGACGTATCCGCTCAGGATATTAAATTTCTGCCGTACCCCCTCAACCTCAGCCGAGTAGATCGCGAGGGACTCCTCCGCCTCCAGCTGAACGTCGGAGACTCCTCTTTTTCGGAAAAAGCCAAAGGAAGAACCGGCAACGCCGCGAAATACCGTAAGGACAACAAGTCCAAGAACGAACGAGGCGCAAAACGCCAAGACGGCCCCTATGACCAATGACCCAATAGATAGGCTTTCCATACGACTAGTATCGGCCGCTTGCTAGAAAACCTTAAGACCAGCGCAACATATTGAATAAAGGCTGTTTATTGCTCCGGCGCGAACTCCGAACGCTTAATTTCGAACTGTCTTCCACACCGTGGGCATGAGATTTGGAGCTCCTGGTCCTCGCCGTACAGGTCATCCAAGGAGGCCTGAGAGAGGGAACGAAAAAACGGTATCAACTTATCCGGTGAGCAGTCACAAACGAACTCGAACTCGCAGGTCCGCATAGGACTGCGCACCACCTCAGGGCTCTCAGCCGCGTATCCCAATTCCACGGATCCGATCCACTCCTCGTCATATTCCGGCAACGCCACCAATCCAAGCGCGGTATCGCTCGTTGTAGATATTTCGATTCGCAGTGGATGTTGCTCGCTCTGAGCGTAAAACTGCTCAACGATCTTTCGAATGTCCGAGCTATCGCAGCGAACCATACTCGTATATGTCTGCCCACGGTTCGTGAACTGGGCGTGAATTGAGTTCACCTCGGCGTGACGTATATGG
>JAIXPR010000233.1 GCA_027486155.1 Pseudomonadota bacterium
AGAAGCACCGCAACATATTGGGTGTAAAACGCCTTCAGAATGCGTCTATCGCAACCGATCTGTGAACGTGTATCGGATGACATCCTGTTTATCCGTTAGTAACTATTTCCCGCGTTCGTCACGAAACTTTGAAGGCGCTGCTCCAGCATCATCGGATTTTCCAAACGAGCGACACTCGTAAGCCCCTCAAGGGTAATATCTTTGGAGAACTCGCGTTCCTGGGCGACAACTCTCAACTTACCCGACATAGGGAAGAAAAAGAGGTTGGCCGCTACCGAGCCGTAGAGTGTCGCCACCAAAGCGAGCGACATCGCCGGACCCACAGCGCTGGCGTCCTGTAGTGAGCCCAGCATGTGAATGAGCCCAATTAGTGTACCGATGAGTCCCATCGCTGGCGCGAAGTTGCCCATCGTCTCCCACACCTGGACCGAGCGCCACGCTTGATCGTTGGACGTCCGCATCTCTCGCTGAAGAATACGAGAGATCTCCTCTGCCGATTGGCCATCCACCGTAAGCTCAAGACCCAAGCGCAAGAAAGGATCCCCTGTTCGACGAGCCTCTTGCTCAAGGATAAGGAGCCCCTGCTCCTTGACTCGGCGGGAGAGATCAACAAGATATGAGATCCGATCGATCGGATCTTCCGGAGGAAGGAAGAGTACCGCTCGAGCGGCCTGAACCGCTGTGCGAATGTCTTTCGTTGAGAACTGAATAAGGGTGGAGGCGATCGTTCCGCCCAGAACAAGAAGAAGCCCCTCGACACTGATGAACGTGAGCGGATTGCCGCCCACCATGGCGCCCAATACCACCAACCCGATTGAGCTCGAGAGTCCCACAATAAGTGATGTATTTACCGCTGGCGGGGTCTCTCCGAGACGACCGGCGCGATTAAATCTCTGACGCGACGAGGATAGCTCTTCCATGCCTTTCCCTACAAACAAAACACCACGATGCGGCCAAAGCGGCTTGAATAGGAGCCGCGTGTCAAGAAACCTCACGCCCCATCAGGCGAGGGAATAGTGAGGAGTTCAAATTTTTGGCACTTCCCAACGTTACGATGTTGAGATGACACAAGGAGCGAGGAAGGATGCACCTATTTTTCCGACTACTTACCTCCCTCTATGCGCTCAAGGACTTGGATGACAATTAGGTTGCGAAACAGCATTTTACCGGGAACGCGTCAACGGATTGGCGGAGGACTGGACCGGGTTGGTATCGGGTATGCCTGGGCCACGCCACGTGAACGTGCTCGTAAACGTGAACGTACCCGGAATAAAAACCAACGTTTTCGTGTACTTTCACGAGCACGTTCACGTAGGAAGTTCCCAAGGGAGCCCGCCTCCCTACGAGGCTAGGAAGATGTCTTTACGCCGGTAGCGCCGTAGATGTCTACGTTATTCTCTTTAATTTCGGTGAGCAAAGCGCGAAAGGCCTTGGCACTATCCACTGAGCTTCCCTTCTCACCATACCGTTGGCGAAGAACATCCGGGTCGGTGCTGATGGCCGAAACTGTTTCTTTGCACTCCACAAAGCGCGGGCGCTCATCTGAGTTAAACTTCGCGATCTCTAAACCCTCACGCAAGGAAAAGAGGAATTTACCGCGCTCATCGAGAGACTGAGAGATATAACTTTTGAAGAAACGGGTCGTCACCGGACACCGCGGTTTTTTTTCGGAGCGCGAGCGCGCGATATCATCATCAAGTGTCATTTCGAGAATAAACGGACAGGGTCCTTTTTTGACCGAACAGTATAGATACAGAACCGAGAGATACGAGATCGCGTTTTGCTTGAGATCCGGAGCTATCCCCTCCCCCGAAACTTTGATGATCGACTCAAGTCGCGAACTCCACCCGTCCAGCTCCTCGAGAGCCTCGAGTTGATGATTACGGACTGGCGCGTCAGGATTTTCATAGGCAACCTGCCCGGTCAGAGCCGGGGGACCTCCCTTCGATGTCGTTTTGCTGGTTGGGTCCTGAGCCATCGCGGCCGACCAAACGCCACTCACCAGCAGCAAGTTGATACAAGCTATGAAACGGTTCATCTCTCCCTCATATCTGTTTTCCCTTTATAAACTCGACACATTTGTGACGATTCTGAAGCATACGCGCCTATCTTTCGAGTGGGGTTTTACATGCGATTTTTTACTACGCAAGCCTCGTAGGCGGCACGAGGGGGAGGTCGATACACCCGACTCCCCGACAAAGGTTCAACCGGACCCTACTTTTTCTCAATGTCGGGGCGTCGAGTGTAGGTGAGTTCCAAGGATTTAAAATCTTTCCCCCGCGCCGTGCGGTCCACCAGCGTAACCTTGTAAGAGTCTTTAGAGATAATTTGAATGAGCGTTCGGGTCTCCTTCGGTCGGCCCAACAACGGATCATACACATCGCCTCGCAGAGCAAAGGTAGCGGTTTCGGGGTTGAAAATTCCCTTTGATGTCGCGATAGAGGTGTTCAACGAATCCATCCATACCGAGGTATACACGCGAGCACCGGCGTCGTAACCAAGAAACCCCAGACCCTCATATCGAGGCCCGATACCGAGGCCCTTATACTTCTCTCGCACATAACGATATCCAAGGATCCAATCTGCGCGTGACCGAGCGGAGGAGCGCTCAGGATTGGCGTCAGGGGAGCTCCATGAAATGACATCGACGTTCCAGTCGCCCACGAAGGAGGCCAGAAGCTCATGGGAGGTCCCGGGCTGATTGATCGCCGCGAACTCCTCACCGGTAAGGTTTCGTGGCTTAACTCCGAGCATCTCCTCGAGACTACGAGGAGCACACCCCGCAACTGAGATGCACAAAGTGACCAGGCACACTCGAGCTAAGGTCCCTTTTCCCCACGCGCTGGTTCTATGCTGCGTCCACCAAGCACGTTTCACAATATGCCCCTACTTTTCTTTAAACTTCCAGTGCCATGGCTCATACACAAGATTATGGGGATTTCCTCGTGGAAAACTCTCACTAAAACCAAAGCGGCTGGCGTGAGTCCTCAACCATCGGTAGGCGAGTGTGTTTTCAAAAACCTCCTCCGCGGGGGGACAGCCGGGAGCGGTGATGTCCACGGCCTCGCCGGTATGATGCTCAGAAAAACCGGGGGCCGCCAAGACCTTCAGGATATCGTCCAGAGGAACTCCCTTACTTAGTTTGGCGAGAAGGAGCCCCTTCTGGTAGAGGTAGGAACGAAAACCCGAGAAGGGAAGCAACTCGATCCCCTCTTGAAGGGCGGCGGAGGTCATCGCCATGAGCGCTTGAGCCGCGGGCTTTGTGAGAACAAGAGGTCTACCAGCCTCATCAAGACAAGCTACCACAAGTTGGGATAGCTCTACCTCAGCGTATATCGGCAGCCCTGTTCTCTCCGAGTAATCGGAGGGAATCTTTAGGTCACGATGAATCGCGCTCAGAATGGGGAAGGGTAGTGTCATGTCGAGGTGGCTTGACCAAGTCGTACGCGTAGAGTCTCTTCAGTCTAGTCTAGCTTCCACGGAAAGGAAAAGTGGCAAACAGGAAGCCAGTCCAGGCACAGAGATTATCCTCTCAAATCTTTGAATCCCTACTCTTTTACCCGCAATCCATCCTCGAATTTAAGAGTTTCGGTTTTGCCTGTGCGACGGTCTTTGACTTTAACATCGACGATGTCGCGATTCACGGGCATTACAACCCGGTTTCCCAGGTTGAAAAGAGAACCTTCACTGATAGGACCAACGGGTCTTTTGTTGTCAGATTCGATACCTCGTAATACCAGGGCCAAACGTCCATTAAGAGCGGCGAGGCGAACCCGCATCGCGTCACGGACCGAAAGAAGAAGTGTCACCGTCGAGGGGAGCTCACCCTCGGTATCTTTTCCATCAGCGCGGGCGCCCTCGGCTTTCTTATTGGCGGACAAAACCTTCGCGTTCGGGGCGATCACATAC
>JAIXPR010000411.1 GCA_027486155.1 Pseudomonadota bacterium
CCCCTACGCTAAAGCTACGGGGGACAAGACTGGTCGCCATAATGCAACGCGTCGCTCGTACCCTCCGGATTATCTAACGCTATTCACAGAACGTTCTCACTTCCCCGCCGCGCTATCCACGATCGACCCAAGCCCCCGAAGGATAGGGGATATCGCCCGTCCTGGCACCGTTATGTCCTGCAGTCGCGAGAGGTCCGCTGAGATCTGAGGGTTGCCGAGCGACCCGGTTATCAGCAGCGGAATCTCGATCTTTCCGATCGTGCCAAAGAGGCTTCCAAGGGGGGTGATCGGACCCGCGAGCGCTTTGAGATTTTGCTCTAAGTAGACAGCTGAAGCGGCGAGATTGAGATTTCCGTGGAATGAGATATCTCCGCTCGCTTGCAGATTCGTAAAGCGACCCTGTCCTTTGATATCTTTGCTGGAGAATCGCTCCCCTCCGATCGTGAAATCCGCCGTGAGGTTTTTGAGCATGCCGCCTTGCATCTGGTAGGTAGAACTATCGGTGGCGTTTGCGGTGAACGAAACCGCTTCCCCGACAACGGGTATCGCTTTTATAAGACCAACGACCTTCTTATCGTAGGTAGCGTTTTGCACCGTTCCATCGGTAATCTGAATGACCCCTTCGCCGCGCGCGGTCGGAAGGAGGGCATCCTTCCGTGCCGTTGCCTTCACGGAGAGATGATTGATCAGGCCACTAAAGGTTGCCTTCTTATCTCCGGTGGCGAGAGCCTTGACGGTCGAGATATCCACCCCCTTCGCGAGGACCTCGGCATCGACCTCAGTGCGAGGGAGTCGCTGAATGTTTACCGTCGCCGCAAGTGATCCACCACCAAGAGCGCCGACGATGTTGGATAGCTTGTACGCGTCGTTCGTAATCTCAACGGTGCCGCTCAAACCGACCGGAATCCCGTTGCTCTGCGTTTGAATGCCCTGTGAGACGAATCGGAGGGTCGTGTTAGATACCAGCATATCAACGGACCCAGAGGATCCGGAGAGTGGACGGCCGTGGAAGGTCATATCGACCCCCGCCGCCTTGACCGGACCCGTCACGGAGTACCCCCCTTTTGCTGGAACGGTAACGGTCAAAGGCGCATCCACTGAAGCGATCTTCTTAATGATGAAGGGGCCTGAGGTGAGATCGAGTCCGGTGCTCTTTACCGCGAGGGTGAACGAGGCCGCGCCATCGCTCCCTATCGTACCGGAGACCTTTGAGAGGGTGCCGTTCACACGATTGAGCGAGACGTTAGGATCCACATAGGAGAAGCCCTGCACGGCGATCCCATCGCTGCGTATCTTTGTGCCCTGTCCCTGAACGGTTGAGAGGGTGAAGGGGCCGGAGAGGGACGAGACCGTGTAGCGCTCACCGGTCGAGGCGATAGCCTGAGCGCTCTTGAGCGCTGTTGTTCCCGATGCTTGGAAGGTTTGGTCATCGAGGGAGACGATCGCTTCGATGTCGGCGCTCCCGGAGAGACCCGATGTGCCGATTATCTGTTGAATAACGCCGATGCCAACGCTTGTTCCCTTAACAGATCCCTGTATCGAGCCCGTCTCAAGGTTCATCGAGCCGGACACGGAAAGAGAGGACGAGCTTGTTACCAGTTGCGCGCCGGTAACCGAGATACTCTTTGGGCTCGTCGCGTAGCTCATCTGTTGGAGCGTTGCCGAAAAGGGGAGTCGCTTGTCCCCCTTCACCCGAATCGGAAGGATGAATGAGGCTTGTGAGGGGGAGATTGAGATCGAGGAGCCGTGCGATGTGATACCACTCGCGATGTGGAGGTCCTCAAGGATTACCGATTCCTGACCGGAGGCGCTCCGCTTCGCGATGCGACCTGAGTCGATCGCGATAACATCGATACCAGGAAGGGGAGCGGGGCGAGGTGTCGCTACCGCCGGGGACGTTTGTGACCCAGGTGCTTGTGATTGGGCTGGGGTGGAGGCGGCGTTCGTCTTATTTCCCGTAATCAAAACGATAGAGGGAGAGCGGAGCGTGATGCGGTCGAAATCGAGATGTCGATTGAGGAGCGCGGGGATTTTTACCTCGGCGCTAAAGTAGGGCGAGGTAACCTCAAAGCCGAGGTCCGTTCCCATCACCTCGACATCGTGAAGGACGATCTCAAGAGCTGGTGTGAGCTTCACGGTGGCGCGGCGATAGGTTACCGGGCAGCCGACAGACTCGGTAATCTCCGCCATCAGTTGTGGTCGGTAGTACTCCAGGAGCGCTTGCGTGCCGAAATAGAGGCCGGCCACGAGTGCGCCAAGAATCACGATGGTTGAGATAACGAGATGGGTGGCTATTCGCTTCATTGAGGCGGTCTCTTAGATCACCGTACTAGGGTATCTGTGACGCACCTTGGATGCAATCTTTTGGGTCGGTGGGGCGTCCGGTCCGAGCCCCGATCTACAGCGCCGCGGCATTAAACGCCGTAGCCAGGTCATCTTGAAGGTCGGCGAGGTCCTCTATGCCGACTGAGAGACGAATAAACCCGTCCGCTATCCCACTCCGCTCTCGTATCTCTTTCGGGATTGAGGCATGGGTCATGATAGCGGGGTGTTCGATGAGGCTCTCTACCCCGCCGAGGCTCTCAGCGAGTGAGAAGACGCGCACCGCCTCAAGGAACTTACGAGACGCGTCGAGCCCACCCTTCATCACCATCGAGACCATTCCTCCCCCCATTCGCATCTGTCGTTGCGCTACGTCGTACTGAGGGTGACTCTTTAGTCCGGGATAGATAACCCGTTCGACCTGAGGATGGCTCTCCAGGAATGAAGCTATCTGAAGGGCATTCGATGAGCTGCGGTCCATTCGAACGGCGAGGGTCTTTACACCCCGTAAAATTAGGAAACAGTCGAAAGGGCTCGGCACCGAGCCGATGGCGTTTTGAAGAAAACCCATGCGCTCAGTAACCTCTTTGTTCTGGCCAGTGATCACGATCCCACCGACGACATCGGAGTGCCCGTTGAGATATTTCGTTGCGGAATGAAGAACGAGGGTAAACCCGTACCGTAACGGTTGCTGCAAATACGGCGAGGCAAAGGTGTTGTCACACACCGAGATGTAGCCCGACCGGTTGGCGAAGTCCGCCACCTGTTCGAGATCGACAACCTTGAGCAGGGGATTTGTGGGTGTTTCGACCCACACCATCCTCGTTGTCGGCCGACGAGCGGCCTCAAGGTTTTCTCGTATGGTCTTTGGATTGGAGAGATCGACGTAGGTGACCTCAAGAC
>JAIXPR010000221.1 GCA_027486155.1 Pseudomonadota bacterium
CGCGTCTCGGAAGCAGCCACGTCTTCCTGTTCTCGATCAAGAGGCGGCCTAAGGGATCTCACTTGAAGAGGAACATCCTTCTCATTCCCAAAGGTTTTTTTGGTGACATCCTGCTCCTGACGCCGGTGGTGGCGGCGTTATCCCGCTCTCACTCAGACGCGACTATCACCGTGCTCTGCACGCCAGCGACCGCCGAATTCGTTCGTCGTGACCCGTTGGTGAGCGATGTTCTCGTCTACGACCGGCGTGGGGCTCATAAAGGATTCGCCGGTCTCCGGGCGTTCGCGACTACCTTGAGGGAGCATAACTTCGATGTCGCGTACTCGTTCCACGGCTCGCCCCGTACCGCGCTTCTCCTCAAGCTCGCTGGAATCCCGGAACGGGTCGCCTTCTCGGACGCCTCCCTTGGATTCCTCTATACTCGCCGTATCGAGAAAAACGCCGCCCTGCACGACGTACTCCGGTCTACCGATCTGATTAAGGATGAACTCGATGACGTGACCCGTCATCAATTCCAGCGCCTGTGCCTCTCGGCGGACGAGCACGCGGTGTGGGCTGACCTGCGGGTCCCCGATGCTGATGGGGCGCGGTTCTCAGAGCGCGTTAGCGCGATTATCCACAGGGAGGGGCCCTACATCGTACTCTCCCCGGGGAGCGCATGGCCAACGAAGCAGTGGGATGCCCAAGGTTTCCGCGCCATCGCTAAGAGATATCTAGAGCGGGACATTAAGGTCGTTGTGCTTGGAGCTAAGGGGGATGTCGCCACCTGTCACCTTGTCTCCGAGGGGCTTGCTATCGACAACCTCTGCGGCGAAACCTCCCTTGAGGAGCTTATTGAGATTATCCGGGGAGCGGCGTGCGTTGTATGTAACGATAGTTTGGCGCTCCATATCTGCTCCGCCACAAAGACCCCGGTTGTCGTGGTGTTTTGCGCCACCTCTCCCCGTTTCGGATTTGGTCCCTGGAGGAATCAAGCAGTTGTGCTCGAAAAGAGCGATCTCTTTTGTAAGCCGTGCCACCGACACGGAGCTCGGTCCTGTCCAACTGGAACGCGCTTGTGTATGACCGGCGTGTCTCCGCTCGAAGTAGTTTGCGCCGTTGATGGTTTTCTGGGAAAACAGAGGGGTCGCTCACAAGCGCCCTATCTTCCCGTAGTAGAGTCATAAGATGATTGAAGCGATTAAAGAACAGAAACACGAGATCACGCCGATGAAGGAATTAGTTCGTGGTCCATACCTCATAGGTGGACGTGAACACCTCTCCGATGAGGTGGCGACCCGCATCGTGCAGCTCATGCGACATGTGCCTGATGACGCCCCTGAAGGGGGCCTCGCGGGAAGGGGGTACACTGGTGTCCAGCACGTGGAGGGGCTCGGACGGGTCTTCGTAAAGCAGTACGCTCACGGTGGGTTGCTTCGACATCTGACGGGGGGAAGCTTCCTCTGCGTGGGCCCATCTCGGTCACTTCGGGAGTTCTCTATGCTCGAGCGGGTCCGCGAGCTCGGACTGAACGCGCCGAAGCCGATGCTGTTCGTGAACAAGGGATCATTTTTCTACAGGACGTGGCTCTTCATGGAGGAGATTCCGAACTCCCGCAATCTGGCCGAGGTGAGCCGGAGCGACAAGGGCGAAGACGCCGATGTCCTGCACGAATCTATGACCAAGCTCGGCGATCAGGTTCTCGCGTTGATCTCGCATAAGATATTTCACGTCGACCTTCACCCAGGAAATGTGCTTGTTGACGCGCAGGGGAAGGTTTGCATCGTCGACTACGATAAAGCGCATGAATTTAAGGGGAGCGCGGAGAGGTTACGCGAGCTCTACCTTCGTCGGTGGCGTCGGGCGGTTATTAAACACAAGCTCTCTCCCGTGCTCACCGAAATGATGTCGTTGACCTTGCGGAGTTATCATGAATGAGGTGACGCTTGCCTCTGGCAGTCGCGTCCTCATTATTCTCTTGGGAGCCTTAGGGGATGTCGTCCGCGGGCTCGCTGTCGTAAACGCTCTGAGGGATAACGATCCCTCGTGTCACATCACCTGGCTCGTGGAGCCCGCAAGTTCGGGTGTTGTCGCGCTGCATCCGGCTATCGATGACGTCATCGTCTTTCAGCGAAAAGAGGGGATGCGGGGTGTGCTTGCGCTTCGTAAGGCGCTTCGTGCTCGAACCTTCGACGTTACGCTCGACATGCAGCGGCACCTCAAAAGTGGGCTCTTTTCGTGGCTCTCTGCCTCCCCTCGTCGACTCGGCTTTCATCCGCAGGACACCAAGGAGGGAAATTGGATCTTTAACACCTCCTACATTGAGGCGAGGGGCGATGGGTCTTCAAAGATCGATCACTACCTGAGTTTTGTGAGTGCGCTCGGGCTCCGCATTCCGAACAAGGTTGATACCGGACTGTCTCATATAACTCTAGGCTCTATCGGTGGTGAGTGGGGGCAAACCCTTCAGCGCCCTTACCTCGGGTTGATTCTTGGTTCCTCTCGATACTCGAAGGATTGGCCGGTTGAGGGGTATCGGGGACTTCTTGAGCGTTTCAGTGTTCCAGGGATTGAGTCGGTAGTCTTGCTCGGTGATCGGTCGAAGGTTGAGATGGCTCGGCAACTTGAGGTTGTGGCCTCCCCAGCCCGTATCGTGAACGCCGTCGGCAAGACAACCCTTCGAGAGTTAGTGGGGATCGTTCATGGCGCTCGCGCGTGTGTCGGCCCTGACTCCGGCCCGGGGCACATTGCAGGAGCGCTTGGGGTTCCTCACGTGACTCTATTTGGGCCGACTCCCGCAGGCCGGAACGCTCCACGCGGGAGCGAGTCCCTCTCTGTTGTGAGCTCAATTGGGTGTTCCCCATGTCGGCGGCGGGTATGTCCGGGGCTCGATAAGCTCTGTATGCGGTTGATAAGTCCGGAGGTTGTTCTGGACCATGTGCGGGTGGCTATCCATCCTAATTAGCTCATTTTCTGTCGGTTCTGGGTGGGCAGGCAGGTAGCGCAAGGGGGGTTCACTTGGTATAACCCTCCCCATGGTATCCATCAAAAAAGAAGAGCTTCTCGCCACCCTCGATAGGATCGCCTCAACGCCGATCCTCGTTGTCGGGGACTTAATTCTCGATCGGTATATCTGGGGGAAGGTTGACCGTATCTCGCCTGAAGCTCCGGTTCCGGTAGTTGAGGTCGTCAAAACGGAGGGGCGGCTCGGTGGCGCGGGTAACGTAGTTCGCAACCTCGCGACCATCGGAGCTAAGCCGAGCGTATGCGGTCTCATCGGCGACGATGAGGATGGACGGGACCTGATGGCGCTCTTCAGAGAGATCGGGGCCAACGTGGATGGCGTTGTTGTCGACAAGGCTCGTCCCACGACGGTAAAGACACGCGTCATCGCGGCCACCCAGCAGATCGTTCGAATTGATCGTGAAAAGAAAGCGGCGGACTCCCCGGATGCCTCAAAGAGGATGGTTGAGGCGATTAATCGGTCGATCGAAGGAAGCAGGGCGGTCATCCTCTCGGATTACGGCAAGGGGGCTGTGTGCTCCGAGGTGCTTGACGCGTTACAAAGGGCCAGCGCCGACCATCGACTAGAGCTCTCGGTGCGCCCGCTCTTCGTCGATCCACATCCGAGAAACTACAACAACTATCGCTCGATGAGCGTGGCAAAGCCCAATCGAAAAGAAGCTGAGATAGCTTCTGGACGCTCCATCAACTCTGTAGCCGACGCCTTTGAGGCCGCGGATGTTCTGATGCGGAAGTGGAACTCTGAGATGATGGTCATTACCCTTGGAGAGGATGGAATGATCGTTAAGCAGGCCGGCGAGGCGAAGGGGGTGCACCTTGAGACGATGGCGCAGGAGGTCTTCGATGTGAGTGGAGCGGGTGATACCGTAACCGCCTTGTTCTGCTCCGCGCTCGCTGTAGGAGCAACCCCAACAACGGCGGGTGTGCTCGCGAATATCGCCGCTGGTATCGTGGTGTCCGAGGTTGGTACGGTCGCGGTGGATCTCGACCGCCTACGAGGGCAGATTCACAAGTGGGGAGAGGCGTAGGCGATGACACCGAAACAGAAGGGGGAATCGCTGCGCAGTATGACCGGGTTCTCCCGCGTGTCCTTTGGCGGGCATGGCGTTGAACTCGATGTTGAGGTGCGCTCCGTTAATCATCGATTTCTCGATGTCGTCGTCAAAGGGCCACGCTGTTACTCCTCGTTTGAGCGAGACATTAAGACGATCTTCCAGAAGCTCCACCGGCGGGGACGGATCGAGGTTTCGATCTCGCGACGTGCCGTGAGCGACGCGAGCGACGGAGACCTTCTTCCTCCCTCTATCGATCGATATATCAAGCTCTACGGAGCGGCGTGTAAACGCTACGGACTTTCAACTGATTCGCTCGGCGCGTTCCTCGGACAGATCCTGTTGCGAGAGGGATCGCTTACTGATGAGAGCGGCTATCTCCCTGAGGATGAGGTCGCGGTACTTCTTCGAGTGGTGGAGGAGGGGAGTGAGGCTCTCTCTGTGATGCGTGAGAGTGAGGGCGCTGGACTCTACGCTGACTTCTCGACGCGCCTTGAGATCCTTGACCGTCATGTGAGCTCGGTTCAAGGTATGAGTGGGGCAGCGCCCGCGCGCTTGCGTGAAAGGCTCGTGGAGCGGATCCGTCTTATCGCTCCAGAGGTGCGGGTCGATGAGCAGCGCTTCGCCGCGGAGGTCGCCTTTCTAAGCGACAGAATTGATATATCTGAAGAGCTCGCCCGTACACGAATTCACCTCGCGGCTTTTCGCGAAGCGCTCAAAGGAGCTAGTGAAGGGGTTGGGCGGAAGCTTGACTTCCTGACTCAGGAGATCGGAAGGGAGTTTAATACCATCGGATCGAAGGCTCAGGACGCGGCTATTCAGGGAGTTGTGGTTGACGCGAAGGCTGAGCTGGAGCGGATCCGTGAGCAGGTGCAGAACATCGAGTAGTGTATGAAGCATGATTTAAAGCGCAAAGGGATCCTCTTTGTTTTGATCGGTCCATCGGGGAGTGGGAAGTCAACGTTCTGTTCACGCCTCATAAGGGACTTCGATGATCTTCACTACTCGATATCGGTAACCTCGCGTTCGCCCCGTCAAGGTGAGGTGCAGGGCACGAGTTATCATTTCGTTTCTCGTGAGGAGTTTCTCGCTCGTCGGGATCGAGGTGAGTTCTTCGAATGGGAGGAAACCCATGGCAACCTCTACGGAACGCTCCGTTCGACCCTTCAGAACGGTATCGACGGCGGGCACGATCTCCTTTTTCAGATCGATATCAGAGGAGCCCTTACCATGAAGAAACACTTCCCGGATAACACGGTGTCGGTGTTTATCATCCCTCCGAGCTTTGAGGCGTTGCGAGAGCGTCTTGTTGGTCGTGGTTCGGTCGATGCCGCGGAGTTAGAGCGCCGATTCGCCACTGCTCGGCAGGAGTATGAGGCGCTGTTATCGCTACACGGCGAGGCGGCAAAGGTTGACTACCTCTTACTCAACGAAGACCTGGAGGATACCTACACCCACATGAAGGGTATCGTCATGGCGGAGCGTTCGCGCTATCTTCGAATGGACGGTGAATCCGTTGCCAAGTTTTGCAAGGTTGGTGGGAGTTAGTGCCCTATGAGACGTGTGATAGCTCTGAGCCTCGCGGTTGTTGGGATGCTTGTTGGTGGGTGTGCGTCCTCTTCGTTGAGGGAGCCCCGTTTTATAGACGATATCCGACCGGTGCCACCTCCGATGAAGGTGCTTCACTACTCGATCCAACGGAAAGACCTTCAAGACGCCCTAGTGCGTCAGGGGGTTAACTCTATCCGGTTAGTGCCGGTTTTTGAGAATCTCTCGGTGACGCAGAGCTATTCGTATCGCCTCTTCGATGTGCATGAAGACAGCGCCTACGCCTTGCTCGGTCTTCAAACCTCTGATGTCGTGGTCGCCGCTGATCGCTACCTGATTAAGCGGCCCGACCAGTTTCCAGCTTTTGTCTCGCTCCTGGCGAATATGGACGAAGCCTCGATCGAGATTCGTCGCGGTGGTGAATCGAAGCTCTTTAAGTACAACTTCATACCGGCCGTTGGTAAGGAGAAGAGTTAGCCCAGGGGCGTCTCTCGAGGCATTCGGAGCCGTGTACATTTTCGCAAGGGAGAGGGGCTCTATGGTCGCTATGGCTTGATAGTGTAGTTCGATCAATCGGGATCGAATGGGAGTAATCAGGGCGAAGTGCAATGCCGCTGCTCATGCCAGGTCGCGATGATGCAGAACGGTGAGGTAGAGGAATCAGGTGTGTTTTCAGCCTTGGTTGCTAACGTCTCTCCCTCTACGAGATGATATCAAGGTAACCGGGAGAGGGGGCTGATCCCTGTCTGCCTTTTTACCCGGCACCTTAGTGCTAGGAATAGAGCCGACAGCTTTTCCTCCCCAGCTGGAGCGAAGGTCATGACTTTGCCCCAGTAACGCGCGTCTTGACCAGGGGTTTGCTGAAGTGTGAGGTAAGTACCTGATAAGTCGGTGCCTTTAAAAAAAAGCGCAGGAACAGCTTCGTATGCGACCTCTACGAGCTTTCTGTGCATATTGAAACGGGCCTTTACGCTCAAGGGTGAAAGAAAGCCTCTCGTGAGATGTGTGGATTACGTATGACACCGAATCAAGACCTCCAGAAAGATATGCCAGTTACGGATACGGCGATTGCGCTAGACGGATTGGCGCCCTTCCTGAAGGAGTCAAAACCAGCCATTCAAAATACCTCTCTCCCCACTGCCATAAACCGGGCATTGATGACGGACATCTCATTCGCACGAGAGATCGCCGAGGCGGCCGGGGTCAATCTCGCCGAGCACGCAGGCATAGTGAATGAGGCGAGGACGGACGCCGCACGGGGAACTCTCTTCGGAGCCTCATACTGTATGCTTGATGGTCGCTACCGATCTATGGACGAAGCCCTTGCAAAGCTCGCGCCCGAGGGAGTGCTTGAGCTTGCTGCGGGTCATTCTCCGAGGGGAATCGCGACTGCGGGTACCTATTCGCTCTACGTGGAGACAGATCTCGCGGATCTTGTCGCTCAAAAGAGAGAGATTGTGGAAGCCCTAAAGCCTGACCGCGACCCGTCTCAGCATATTATCCGACCTCTCAATGCTCTACACGGGTCCGATCTGATCGCCGCGGGCGCATTATTTGAGGAGAAAAATATATCAAATATAGCGCTAACACATGAAGGTCTGTTCTTTTACCTGACGAGAGATGAGCAGAAGGTCATGAGGGATAATGTCGCGGCTTTTCTTAAACAGTTTAGTCCAAACGGCGCGTGGGTCTCGCCAGATTTTGTCTACGATGCTCGGCTCGATGAAGAAACAACAGTGATGCGGGCAACCTATGAACGCTCAGCGGGACGTCCGTGGACAACGTTTTCAACGGATGATGAAATTCGTGAATTCATGCGTGACGGGGGCTTGAAGGTCGAGTTTTTGGGGAACGATCACCTAGTAGGCATGTTGGAATCTGCGCGCCGTAGCGGTGCCACAAATCCGGACCACGTTTTACGATGGCTACGGGAATGTCGGGTGGCGGTTGTACGTTTGGTGGGTCCATAGGTGGGGCCGATACGGCCAGTCGTGACAGGGCGAGCTCCCTTCAACCCGTCGAGTAAAAGGGGATGTGTTGTCCGTTTGAAACTTATTGCTTGGTAACCTGAAGGAACCCGAGTGGTCCTCGGGCCATAGGGAGAACTTGTGATGTTACAGGGGCGACTAACATCGGAAAAAGTGGAGCAGCTCGCGCCGCCTGCTCCTTCGCTCATGCCTGCTCAGGCGCCGACCGGCACAGTGCCCGCGGACTCCCTGAACGAGCTTTCGATTCCCGCGGTATCGTCCATGGAAACTGCGCAAGGTGCATCTCCCAGCGAGGATCCGTGTCGCTCCGACCGGGATGAACGAGCAGGTCGCGCTGACCACAGGACCGCGTCGCTGCTCGAAAAGGTGGCGATTGGCCTCACAAACCCCGATAGCTGGTCCGCCGCAGGGGCCGCCGTGATCTGTCTCGGAACCTCGAACGTAGCAGTGCTCGGACACTCTATGTCCGCCATCTGGTCGGGTCGAAACCTCATTCGCAGTCGGCTGGCAGGGCACGAAAGTGATGCCACCGAATCACGAAGGCCTGGATTCGCAGGCATTAGGGGCCTTGCGTATGACGCCATGAATTCGCCTGGTATCAACGAGATGATTGCGGGCGCTTCGTATTTGGTGGGAAGTATCGACGCGTTCAAGCAGGGAAGGAGCTTTGAAAATATCGTTTTTGGCATCTCCTTTCTTTCGTGCATGGCGATGTTGCCAGTTCTCAATAACGGCTATGAAGGTACACGAACGAGCCACACGGCTGGAGAGAGGATTTTTCGTAGCCTTTGGCAACGAACTCCCGAGCATCTTAAGAACCTTCTCAAGGATAGCGGCTTATTTCTATCGCTCAGTAACGGCGCCCTCGCACTCGGGACGTTGAACCTGGTTGAGATTATTAAGCAACCTGCAGTGGCTTCGGTGACCGCTGTTGGCATCGGCGTATTGGGGGTCGGAGTCCTCCAGAGTGTGTATTCATTGATTCGTGGCAAGCAAACGCAGACCACGCTCTCCACCGCGGTAGTGATGAACGCTGTCGCAAACGGAACGCTGTCTGTTGCGAGCTTTCTTCAGGGTAGCCCCCTTGTCGGCGTTGCGAAGGGAATGTGGCTGGTTGCGTGTGGCTTGTTAGCGCAGAGGGTTTTACGAATGCCGCCTTCCTCGTCAGAGAGCCCCTCGGTCAAAGGCGAGATGTAGTGGCGCTTCAGGCGATGGAGATTGGTCGGAGAGCGGAAATAATGTCTATCCTCACGTAGTTGATCTGCGGCAGTCGGTCGAGTCAGGCTCTCTGAACATTTGCAGGAAGCGATTCGGTAAGGGGCTAAATTGGTAGCCTAGGGATCCACCTCCGGGTATCAAGAGGAGGAATCGGATCGCCGCCACGGACTGATGTGGGACCTACGTCCACCGCAGGTTGGTACCTACTGCGACTACTCTCTGTGATGCGTCTTGAGTTGTATGAGCGGAGTTGGATCTTCGACCTTAATGAGATCGGCAAGTGTCCGCTCCTCAAGAAGCTTGTCGATGGCGGAGCGAAGGTCTTGCCACACCCCATGGAGCCCGCATGTCTCGCGTGTCGAACACCGACTAGGCTCCTCTGATTCCGGATGAAGAGGGGCGTGATCGCAGATGATCTGAAAGGTGTCACCCTCAACCGCGTAGAGGATATCTTTGAGGGTTATCTCGGTGGGTGGGCGCTGAAGCTTATATCCACCCTTAGGACCACGCACGCTCTCAATCACCTCGCCTTTGCGGAGTCGTTGGAGGATCTGCTGTGTATAGGGGAGGTCTATGCCTTGGCTCTCAGCTATCTCCGCCGCTCCGATAGCGAGTTCTCCGTAATTTTTGGCGAGGTGGACGGCGCACAAGATACCACACTCTCCCCATTTCGTGACTCTCATACTTCTTACCACTCAAAACAGCGCATAGTAGTCGCCGTTAGCTAGATCCGTACATCACTCGTGGCGGTATGTCTATTTTTCTGCGTTTAACGAATGTTTGGTCGGTCAAACACTCGTTCAACAGCGAAATGAGCGTAGAGCATGGTGTTGCAGGAACATCGTCGCGGTACTGATCTGTATCCTGCTTACGCGAGGAGGTCGGTAACCAAGATGTAGGTCCATGGTACCACAGCCCCGATGACGTAGATCGTCATCACGCCGTAGAGCGCCGGTTTGAGCCACGAAATCTTGGTGGTTTGGTGACAGAGAAGAGCGATGAGAGCGATTGAGGTGCCCTTTACGAGCAACAGCGCTGGAATGTAGCCGATAGCTGTCATGAGCGAGCGGAGAAGGGCGTTCCCCTCCATCGAGGTACCGTACTGCGCCATGCCGATTCCGGTCAGGACGCCGTCGAGAATTTGAAGGACCGCAAGGAAGATTCCGAGAACGATGATGTCGCGGGGAAGGTGGGAAGCTGTGACCGACCGAGGAGCGCCGTACCGTCCTCCACGCACAAGATGAAGTGTGCATGGTGTTTCGTGGTGCGCGTCCTGAATCTGTACAGCAAATTGGCCCATAGTGTCCTTCTTACAAGTCCGCCGAAGCTAGACTCATATCCGGAATATGGGCTTGAGTGAATCAGGTAAATCGATAAGTTGTTGAATGGTCGTCGCTGGCCCCTAAGAATTTCTAGGAGGCTCCGACTTACGACTAGTGTGTGCCTTCAACGACCGCCATCTGCTCAAGCTCTGAGATAAGGGCGGTAAGCTTCTCGCGAATGTCCTCTGTCAGAACTGACATGAGCGTTCCCGTTTGAGAGATGGAGTTATCGGTGTGAACGGTCTCGCGAGCGATCCACTCAGCGCATGTACCAAGGTGATCGAGGCGGCTTGCGATTTCAAGAACTTGAGCAAGGGTGTTCATGTTTCTCCCCACTGGAAATGTGTCACTAAAGATACCTCTTACGATGAGGGGCAGGCGGGGTTGGCTTCGAAATATATCGATCTCGGGGGGCTCTTAAGGGGAAGTCGTCTACGAGTCCCTTGTGTGGCACACAAAAAATGGGGGCTAAGCCCCCATTTTCCCTATCTCTTGTCTGTCAGAATCGTTATTTCGTGTCGCCGCGATCGAAGACCGATTGAATTTTAAAGACTCCGTTTGAGTAGGAAAGGCTTCCGATGCCGACACCGAGCTTTCGCAGTTGCTCAGAATTGAGCGCCTGATCCAATTCAGGGTTAGGGCCCATCATCGATGCAACCGTTCCCTTAACCGCATCGGCGAGCGCCCCGAGCTGAATGAAGTTCATGTAGAGCGAGCCGGTCGATGTCGACGCGACACGTGAGCGAAGCGCCTTTGACATGGAGGTATCAAGCGATGCCCCTCCGCCGTTTGAGGTGGTGATATCTTGAACAGCCCGCTCAGAGGTCGCAACCACAAGCGCGTTGGAGTTCTTCGGAGAGCTCACATACACGCCAACTCCGATCGGGGTCATGAGATATCGAGTGGGCGATCCAGAGATCTCCTTCGAATTCCACTGGAGTTGTTGTCCAGTAGCCATCATTCCGAGTCCGATCCCCGTTTCAACGGTTGAGGCGACCTGGTCGCGCGCCGAGCTATCTAAGGTGAGGTAGATGTCAGGAACCGGAGAGGTCCCGTCACCGTTACGGAGTCCGAGGGTAATGCCTTGGATGTTCTTAAGTTGCTCAACCACCATTGCGGCGGACGGATCGTTAAGGCTCTTGAGAGCGTTTTCGAGTTTGCTGATTACTCGCGCGTCGAGGGAGAGCGAGAGTGCGGTGTCGGAGGGGAGTTTAAATGCGTCGGCCGGAATTCCACTATTCTCAAAAGCCGCGAATACGCTCCTTTGAAGATCGTTGGTCGGGCTCACAGTCACTCCAGCGGATGTCACCATCTGGTCCCCGTACCCTTGACTCATCGCGATCGCTGTAACGGGGATGTCTTTGGCGCCGAGCTCGTCATCACTATTCGCGGAATCCTCGGCAAGTCTCGTGAGGAAGGTCTTCACCGAGAGGAAGGCGAAGGAGAGGGCTGGCTCCGGCGAACGGACGGTCTCCTCTGCCTTGGCGAACTCTGGAAGCGCTTTGAGGTTTGAGAGCCCCTTTGTCGCGCCATCGGCGATGAGTCCCTCGACCGCCTCCTTGGAGAACGCAAGGCCAAGTTTATCCTTCGTTGCCACCACGTGAAGTGAGATCGTCATATCCTCTTCGGGCACCGGCATGGTTGCTACAAACCCTTTCGCCGAACCGATCTGCTCATCAGCTGTTGAGAGCCCGGCGTCCATGAGTATCTGACGCAAAGCTACGGCTTTTTCAGTGAGGTTAATTCCCGATGCGCCTTGAGCGAAGATGCCGAGATCTACGGGTATCTTGGCGTCCTTCGTAATGCTGATGAATCCAACGGCGTCGCTCACCACCTTTTCGACCTGAGATTTACCATCAGGTGAAACGAGGCCGAGCTTCTGAAGAGAATCAAGCAAGGTCTTAGCTACCTTTATCTGCTCCTCGGATGCTCCTCCCGCCTCAAGCTCTTCAACCGCTGACTTGAGCGCGTTGAGTCCGCGGACGTCGCTGCCCCACGGACTTGAGATGAATCGTTTGTAGCCGTCGCCAGAAAAGTCCATGACCGCAAACGCGGCGGTTGTATCGGGGATCTTTTGGAGCAGAGGCTCATCTAAGAGAGATGGGAGAGTTGCCGCCTTCTGTTGGGGGGCGGAGTCGCCCTCTTTTTTGGAGCAGCCGATGAGGGGTGCTGTGAGGAGAGAGAGGGCGAGGCAGGTGTTCAGTAGGTGGGTGCTACGGACGAGCGTCATACGGGGGCCTTTTACGTGCTGAAAAACAAGGAAAGTATCTCACTCGGTTATTAGCCGGAACCCGCAGATATCACAAGGCTTCTTTGTCGCGCATGCGCAGAAAAATCGAAACGGAGCGTGGGTCCGAGCTGAATCCGCTAGCCGTCGGTTGTCAGAACGATTAGCGGCGGGGCGGAAGGTCGAAATACCGATTGCTAACCAGATGAACGACCGATTTAATGGGGGTATTCGGCCGAGCGGTCTCGGCTGTGGAGGTTTCTTTGTGTTATGGCGTTAACCCGGCTCGATTGCCACCTCTATCGAGGAGAGAAGGCGGCGCACGACGTCTCTTCGTTCGTCGCGCTCAACCCTGAGATGATGCCATCTCGTCTGGTGTTCGCCGGTTCATCCGCGGCGAGAGATAGCTTGGGAAGCCAGGTAGCGTACCGCTTGGCGATAGATTATTTCGTGAAAGGCGTTGAGGATTCCTACGCCGGTCAAACCGCAAAGTCACAACTCAGTAAGGGTGAGGAGGTCGTCGTGAAGGTGCTTGAGGATGCCTTTCGAAGCGCAAACTCCTCGGTGTACTCATTTGGGCACAAGCTCTCAGCAGGGGGGCGCATGGCGGCTTCGCTTCTTGGGGTCGCCATCCAAGATGGTAGGATCGCGACCGGCCGTGTGGGGTTCGGTAGTGTGTACCTCTTTCGCAAGAATCAACTCTACCCCTTCTTTGAGGCCCCGGAGGGTGAGGTCGATAAGGTAGGTGACGCTCCAGAGTTCCCTGATGTGTTCGCGACGCGGAAGTACTCGTTTGTGGGTACGAACTCGCTCGTGGATGTTGAGATGGCGTCGGTCGAGCTCCACGGCGATGATATCATCTGCGCCTTCTCGCGGCCGTTAACGACCCTCAATGAAACGCTCCTCTTTGAATCTCTTGAATCCCTGATCGCTGACGGATTTCCCCTCGTCGCGCAGGGAGATGTCGCCGCTCGATTGTGTCACGATGTGTTCACTGAGCCCGAGACCCTTTCATATGCGCTCGTCGCTTCGGTAGGTCCAGAGGTGATCTATTGCTCGCGGACGGTAGCCTCAGACCGTTAGCGTCAAGGAGCGTAAGGCCCGATCGGATTCATCGATTTCGAACGGTGGTGGATATTACCGACCGATCGTCTCAAGCACCGCACCGCGGTTCGCGATTCGTTGAAACGCCGGCGTACTCTTTCGCGCACTCAGGATCTCATTCATGACATACGCGCTCTTTCGCACCTCCGCGCCCTCAGTTTGTGAGCAGAGGTGAGCGACCATGATCTGATGGCTCTTCACGTTGTGGGTCCACGCTACTATCTCATCAGAAGCGTCCAAGAGTCGGGCACAGCTTTCTGCCGGGGTGGTACGATCCGCCAACGCGTTCTGCGAGATCGTTATTGAGTTCTCTACGAATGAGCGATGAGCGTACCCGTTTAAGAGCGCGTGTCGCTCATCGGCTGGCACGAACTGGAGGAGCCCGACAAGTACGAGGTCCAGAGACACAGAGGCGCCGGAGGCGAGCCGCTCGGCGACCGTGTCACGGAGAGCGGGGAGCGCGATATTGCTGAGAATTGATCCTTGAGCTGATGGTCCCTCTATAGAAAGACCGTTCTCGGCTGATCGTGCTGACGACACGCTCCTATGTGCGAGGTCGTACGCGCTCTTGGCGATGGTGGCGTCCTGAAACGCGATGGAAAAAGGGGAGTTGTTGAAGGAGAACTCCTGTCCACGCATGAGGCGAGCGATGTCATCCCACGAAGCGTGGTCGATGCGAAAGTCATTTGCTGGGTAGGATCGGACGATAAGAGATCCGGGATGCCAGTGAGGCGCGTCTGCGATAACGGGTGACATAGTGAGGCGTACTCCAAATCCTCCCTGAAATTCGGGAGGGGCGGAGTTATAGCGAAGATCCGGCCTAAACACAAACCTGGGAGATGCGGCGCATGATCTCGATTGCAATCTCACCTTTGTCACGAGAGCTGGATGCTCTGCATGTGGTTTCCCTGTTTGGATAGGTACGGACCGGTCTGTATATAGGTGTTGACGGCTGAACAGGAAGAGGGGGGCACTCTCATTGAGCGCTCTCGCTTTCGACCGATTGCGGCTGGGTATTTCGGTCGTCGACGTGTCTCCCGATTTGACCCTTCAGCTTGATGGGTGATCGATCTGCCCTACTTGCTCTGGCGAGATCTCAATTCGTTCCGAAGAGCTGAGGAGCGCGTCATCGATCTTGCGGCGAAGCTTTCGCAGACTGACCGGCTTCACGAGATAGTCTGTGGCCTGAAGTTCCATTGCCTCCTCCACCGCGTTCACAGCGCCAACCGCGCTGACGAAGATGACGGGGAGTTCGGACCGTTGAAGAACGTTTCGAATGTGCACTAAAAGATCTTTCCCTGACATGTCAGGCATAACCTGATCACACAGCACGATATCCACAGATTCTCGTTGAAGAAGAGCGCTCGCCTCTCGACCATCCGCCGCCTCAAGGATCGTACCGAAGCCGATCTCCGTCAGCATATCCTTGAGCACCTCACGAGCACTCGGTGTGTCATCGACGACGAGAACAGAAGCTTGGTTGAGTGAGTTCATGTTCATAGGTTCCGAAAGAAAAAGCTGCCAGGTACCTCATGGTGTTGGTCGGCAGGTGGGGCGAGCCACTTGAGGCCAAATAAGAGTCAGCTAACCTCTCGTTGCTTTGGAAGAATGGGTGATTTTTGTCACATTCCCCGTTTACATTATTGGGATCAGGTGGTTAGCGGAAAATTGCAAAAAAGCTAAAGCTGCGTTGGCGATCAGGGGCGTGGTAGGCTCTGAGATAATCTCATGATTAAGGGAGACCTGGTACGGCGCTCACGATATGGGGTGTATGCTGCGTAACCTACGAAATGTGGTCTGGCTTATCAGCTTTTTTGCCGTGTTTTCGGCCACCTTTGCGTATGGCCAAGGTGGGAGCGCGACTCGTCAGCTCGGCACCAATCTCGACGCGGTGACCGATTACTCGCCACAGCTCCCCTTCACCGATCTCTTTCTGAGCTCGCGTGAGTGGTTCACCCAGTGTCAGCAGGGGGTAGATCCCGGTTGCACCTCCTCGAACGCGTGGGACACAGGCGAGGCTGCTCAGCTTGATCAAGACGCTCATGGCTGGATCAGATCGTTGCCGCCTCGAAGCGCCGGGCCGATCTACACCTCGGTCGCTACGTATTGGGACCTTCCCCAGGAGTTCCCATCGGGACGGTACGTTGTGCTGTACGTTGGGCAGGGCACGATCGAGTACGGGCTAGGAGCAACGAAGCTCGCCGGTCTCTCGGCACCGGGACGAGACGTCGTCTCCGTCGATCTTTCACGAGGCGGAATCCTCTTGCGCATCACTCGCACCGACACGCTCGGTGATGGTGATTACGTGCGGGACATCCGCTTTGTGGCTGAAGCCGATGAGCAGCGCCTTCTCGCCAATCGATTTTCATCGGCTTTTCTCGACCGATTGCGGCCGTATCAAACGCTCCGCTTTATGGATTGGATGCGCACCAATGGGGCTGCCGTATCGACGTGGAGCTCTCGAGCTCGTGGTGATGACGCGCGTTTCTCTACTGACAAGGGGGTGCCACCCGAGATTATGGTGGAGCTCGCCAACGTATCCGAGAAATCTCCGTGGTTTACGATGCCGCACCAGGCCAACGATGAATTCATTCGGAATTTCGCCACGGTCGTGCGTGACAATCTCCTGCCATCCCTCACGATCTACGTGGAATACTCGAATGAAGTATGGAACTCGGCGTTCCCTCAAGGGGCTTGGGTAGAGGCCAGAGGAATGACTGAATGGGCAGGTTCGTTGGAGAGTAGCTTCACTAAGAGGATTAACTGGTATGGCAAACGGAGCGCCGAGGTCTGCGAGATCTGGAAGTCGGTCTTCGGTGGCTCGCCGCAGCAGGTTGTCTGTGTCATGGCATCCCAAGCCGCCAATAGCTGGACAGCGAGCGAGGCGCTCTCATGTCCCTTGTGGGACGAGGCTCCGTGCGCGGAGCATGGGATCGGAGCGCTCGGTATAGCCCCATACATGGGGGATTACCTTGGGCAGGAGGATAACGCCGATGTGGTGGCGGGATGGGGCGCGTCAGCCGCTGGTCTGACGAAGCTATTCGCGGAACTCTCATCAGGTGGAGAGATTGCAGGAGGTCCTACCGGTGGCGCGCTCGCGCAGAGTTTGGAGTGGATTGGGGTTAACAAATCGGTTGCTAACTCCTTCGGTATATCTCTTGTGTCGTACGAAGGGGGGCAGCATCTGGTAGGGGTTGGGAACGCCTCAAACGACGATACCCTTACCGACCTGTTCACCACCGCGAATCGTGATTCGCGTATGGGGTCGCTCTACACCTCCTACCTGGAGGGATGGGAGTCTCGTGGTGGTGAGCTCTTTATGCACTTCTCCGACATCGGAAGTTATTCCAAGTATGGCTCCTGGGGGGCGCTTGAGACGATAGGTCAAGAGAGCTCGCCGAAATACGACGCGCTGTGGCGCTACGGGCTAGACTCGGAGCCTCCGGTCGCGACCCCCACGCCGACCCCGTCGCGAACCCTCAGGGTGTTCAAGCAGGGACGGGGAGAGGTGCGCAGTCGCCCATCTGGGATTCGGTGTGGCTCTCGGTGTCGCGCTACCTTCGCGAGCCCAGCGCGAGTGAGCCTCACCGCGTATCCATCGCCGAGGTATCGTTTCGTTCGATGGCAGGGGGCGTGCAGCCACACTCGCAGGTCATGTTGGGTCTCTCTACGAGCTTCGGCCTCGGTTACGGCTATCTTCTCGCGAGTGCGCCGCAAGGGGAGCGAGAAGAGCAACCCAAGATCCGCTCTCGCCGCAGGGGGGATGTCGCGCTTCTCTAGGATAGGTGTATCTCCGACACAAGTAGATTCCTTATAGACGCGACATTTCGACGAGTGCGGTTCGTGGTGGCGTTTCTACGAGATCTTGGAAGAACCCCCCACTCTTTCAATGGGTTAAGGATGATGACTTCGCCGGACGGTGGGATAGGATATGGTCAATCCCATACCTCCTCCTTCTCATGATCCTGCACCTGCACCGGTTTCCTTATTCTCATCGTGGTAATCTCGATGAGAATAAGGTGAATCGTCTTGATGACGATGAGGAGCCCGGTGCAGGTGTAGGGGGATGATAATGATGAGGATTAGGACGAAGATTTGCCATCGCTCGTGTGCTACTTTATGACACCACAGGAGCGTTTGCGGGACTAAGGCCCGTCACGCAAGCGATGGGAAGGTCGCGACGGCTACGAGGCGTAGAGCTATATGGCAGAACAAAATAATCTACTCGACTCAGAGACGAGTCCGTACCTGCGGCAGCACAAGGATAATCCGGTGTGGTGGCACCCGTGGGGGGATGCCGCCTTTGAGCGGGCTCGAGCCGAGGATAAGCCCGTGTTCCTCTCGATCGGCTACTCGACCTGTTACTGGTGTCACGTGATGGAGCACGACTCATTCGAACATGAGGAGGTCGCTCGGGTTCTTAACGAGAATTTCATCAGTATTAAGGTCGATCGTGAGGAGCTCCCCGATGTTGATCAGATCTACATGGATGTCGTGATCGGTATTCACGGCCACGGGGGATGGCCGATGTCGGTCTTCCTTACCCCGGATAGACAACCGTTCTGGGGCGGTACGTTTTTCTATCGCGCGAACTTTATCAACATCCTCCAAGCGATGTCGGAAGCGTGGAAAACCGATCGCGAGAAGGTAACGCGCTCGAGCGCGGAGTTGACGAGGTACCTTGAGGCGCGAAAGCCGAAGCTCGCGGAGGCGCCGATCGATGTGAATGTGCTGGGGATCGCCCTTCATCAGCTCTTCAAGCGGTATGACCGTGAATTCGGCGGTTTTGGACAGGCGCCGAAGTTTCCGCCTACGCAGTCGCTCGCGTTCCTTCTTCGAGCGCACGCGGTTCGCCCTAACGCGGCCGCGCTTGAGGCGTTCACCACAACGTTGTCGGCGATGGCGCGGGGAGGGTTCTTTGATCAACTCGGCGGAGGGTTTCACCGCTACTCGGTTGACGCTGAGTGGAAGATCCCACACTTCGAGAAGATGCTCTACGACAACGCCCTCTTGGCGCCGATCTATCTGGATGGATATCGAGTGACCGGCAATGATCTCTATCGAACGGTCGCCGACCGAACGCTCGACTACATCGTTCGAGAGATGTCCGCCCCCGAAGGGGGCTTCTTCTCCGCTGAGGACGCGGGTGAGGTTGATAGAGAGGGTGAGTACTACTCCTGGACCCAAGAGGAGGTGATGGCGACCCTTCCGCCGGCGATGGCGCAGTGGTTCTGCGCGGTGTACTCGGTGACCCTTGAAGGAAACTTTGAACACGGACGTTCCGCGCTCGTGATTCCCTCGGATGAGGCGTGGCGAGAGAGCGAGTCCCCTGAAATCCGGGAGGCTCGGAAGCTACTGTTGAAGGCCCGAGCGCAACGTCCACGTCCTCACCGTGACGAGAAGATCCTTACCGGATGGAACGGGCTGGCGATTACGGCCTTGTGTCGGGGGCACCAGGTGCTCGGACGAGAGGATCTTCTTGAGGCCGCGGTGAAGGCCGCTACCTTTGTCGAACGGGCACTCGTCATCGACGGTCGACTCCAGCGGCGGTACTGCGCCGGTCAGGCGGGGATACCGGCGCTCCTTGAGGATTACGCCTACCTTATCGAGGGGTATCGAGCGCTCTTTGAATCAACGGGTGACGCGTCCTGGATCGAACGGGCCGCGGCGTTGCAACGTGAACAAGATAAGTATCTCTGGAGTGGGGAGCGACGGGCCTACGTGAGCTCAGCGGCGCCAGGTCTTATCGTTCAAGTTACTGAGTGGGTCGATGGCGCGGCACCATCGCCGAACGGTGTATCCCTTTCGAACCTTCTCGTGCTCTCGGAGGTGACCGGCGATCCCGCGTTCGCCTATCGGGCTCAACTTCTTGAGCAGGGCCTGCCAAACGAGGTCGCGTCAATCCCGATGGTTTACATGGCTACCCTCAACGCGGTTCTCCTCCGCATGGCGGGGGCCGCGGCGTGTTCTGTGGTCGTTCCGACGCCGGGTGAGTCCCCTCCACCTGAGGTTCGAGAGCTTTGGACGAGATTCCTTCCCTTTGTGACCGTTGTGTGGGGACGAAGTGGCGTCAAGGGTGCGAAAATGCTTGAAAGTCGTGCGGCTCTCGGCGATAAGGCTACGTTGTATGTGTGCCGGCACGCCGCGTGTCAGGAGCCCACCGTTGATGTGGAGCTGGCAGAGCGATTATGCTCTGCCACGTCTATCACCTTCGGTGAGTAGTCAACGAAGATTCTAACTCTCGCATCGAACCTATGAAGCAATATCATGATCTTGTCAGAGACGTCCTTGAGAACGGAAAGCCAGAGACTGGCGTAGAGAAAAACGGCGCTGTCGTGCGCCCCGACCGCACGGGTGTTGGTACCTACTCAGTATTCGGGCGGCAGATGAGGTTCAATTTGGAGCACGGCTTTCCGCTCGTTACGACGAAGAAGGTTCACCTCAAGTCGATCATCTATGAGCTCCTCTGGTTCCTGAACGGTGAAACGAACATCAAGTACCTTAAGGATCACAACGTAACGATCTGGGACGAGTGGGCGGATACGAACGGCGATCTCGGGCCGGTGTACGGAAAACAGTGGCGCTCATGGGAAGGACCGAGAGGTAAGGTTGATCAGATTAAGCGGGCCGTTGAGACGATTAAATCGAACCCCTCAAGCCGACGGATCGTAGTGATCTCATTTAATCCGGCGGATCTCCCCGAGGTGGCGCCGCCGGCGTGTCATACGCTCTTCCAGTTCTACGTTTCGGGTGACAAGTTAAGCTTGCAGCTCTATCAGCGCTCGGCTGATCTCATGCTCGGCGTTCCCTTTAATATCGCGAGCTACGCATTGTTGTTGATGATGGTGGCGCAGGTAACGGGGCTTAAGCCATACGAGTTTGTGCATACCTTTGGAGATTGTCACATCTACTCGAATCACGTTGAGGGAGCGCTGCTCCAACTTGAGCGCGAGCCGCGACCACTCCCAACGATGAAACTCAATCCGGACGTTACCGACCTCTTCGCTTTCAAGTACGAGGATTTTCAACTTGAGGGGTACGAGCCACACGAGCGGATTAAATTCGATATCGCTGTGTAAGTATGTCGAAGCCGACCGTCGCCGCAATCGTCGCTATGGATGAGGGTCGTGTCATCGGAAAAGATGGCGCGTTGCCGTGGCACCTTCCTGAGGATCTCGCGTACTTCAAGGCGCAAACCTCCGGTCACTTCGTGATTATGGGGCGCAAGACCTGGAACTCTCTTCCACCTAAGTTTCGACCGCTCCCCGGACGGGTCAATATCGTCGTGTCCAGGAATCCGGACGCGTTGGAGTTGCCCGAAGGGACCTTCGGCGCGCGGTCAGTAGAGGAGGCGCTCGCCATCGCCGAACGCGCGGCGAAGCCGGAGCAAAAGGTCTGGTTTATCGGTGGGGCTGAACTGTACGCGGGCGCGCTTTCATTGTGCGATGAACTCCATCTTACCCTCGTTCACGGTCATCATGCCGGGGACGCAACGTTTCCTCGCTTTGAGGATCGTTTCGAACGAGTTTCGTCAGAGAAAGGGGAGCGCTGTACCTTTCAGGTGTATCGAGTGATTGAGTCTCTACGTTCGCTCGAGCGGCGTGAGGAGCGCTCACGCCGTGATGTTCAGTAAACGGTCCACCTTTTCACTCTCACCCACACGGGCCTCAGGCTGAGTACCTTGCGCCACCTCATGATGGTCAGGGGGCGGGTCGTGGGGACGTGATTCGGTTTCATCTCGGGTGAGATCGGTCGCGGCGTTCACCCGTCGGTCGCTGACGAACCGCGAGATATCCCTGCTCGCTGACGCAAGCGCGTTGTGAGTCCTTTCAACTTTCATGATGCCCTCCGTGGCAGTAGTGGGAAGGGGCTTTGCCTCGCTTCCTACGGGGACTATCGGCGTGGTGAATGGGCTCCTTAAGTGCCGAAACGTAGCGGCGCTAAATCCCTAATCCGACTGAGTGAATCTGGTCGGTGTGGTAGGGCCCGCGTCCTGGCACGCCGAATCGTGTTTCCTATCGATGAAGCGTTGCTACCACCTTATCAATCGGCACCCGGTAGGGCCCGCGTCCTCGCGGGCCGTATCGTATCGCCTATCGATGAAGCATCGATAC
>JAIXPR010000168.1 GCA_027486155.1 Pseudomonadota bacterium
TACATCGAAGAGGCGATAGTACTTCGTCAAAGTGGTATCACGATCCCGATCCTCGTTTTCGGGGGACTGCTTCAGGGCCAACTCGAACTCTATATAAAACACGATGTTGATGTTACCGCATCCTCGGTTAGTAAGTTGGAGCAGATCGAGGCAACCGCCGAACGACTCAAACGGCGAGCAAGGGTTCACCTGAAGATAGACACGGGTCTTGAGAGGATAGGGGTACACTACTACAGCGCTGATAAGCTCTTTGACGCCGCGCTTCGTGCGCGACACTCCGATGTGGTCGGTGTGTACTCGCATTTCGCCGATGTGAACTTAGGGGATCTTAAGATCGCGGAGGTGCAGCTTGAACGATTCCTCTCGGCGCTTCGTTACTACGAGGCTCGAGCCCAGCAACCCTTTTTAAGACATATCGCCTCGTCGAGTGGTTTGATGGCTATCAAGGCGAGTCATCTCGATATGGTGCGACCAGGGCTCTCGCTCTATGGGATTTATCCTGGTCCCGGCTACTCATCGATCGTCTCGGTGAAACCCGCCCTCACTCTCAAGAGCCAGGTCGTCTACTTCAAGGTTGTGAAAAAGGATGCTGGAGTAAGTTACGGTCACACCTGGTTCGCCCCCGAAGATACCCGCGTCGTCACCGTTCCTATCGGGTATGGTGACGGGTACCTGCGAGCGTTCTCCAATAAAGCCTCCGTGATCGTTCGCGGCAAGCGCTCCCCGATCGTGGGTGTTGTGTGCATGGATCAGCTGATGGTGAACCTTGGACCAAATGGGGTGGGATACAACGGAGACGAGGTGATCCTGATCGGAGAATCAGATGGCGAGCGTGTCTCGGTTGAAGAGCTCGCGGGATTAATCGGCACAACGCCGCATGAGATCTTAGTATCGCTGAATCAGCGGATTCCGCGGGTGTATCGGGGGTGAAAGCCGACCGCACACAACGGGAGGGCGGTCATTCCTGACCGCCGTGTTGCGTGACGCGAGATTCGTTTGTGATGCGAGACATTCCGGCGACCAGGAATGGTCGCCCCCCCCGACGTGCGGGTTCAGACAGGCCAAACCGTGATCTACTTCTCCACCCGCCTCGCGTACGGTTTCCCAATTAATTCGCCGGCGACGATGGACTCCGCCGATGCCCTGTTGCAGACGATCGGAATTTTTAAATCGTGATCGGAGAATCCGAAGATGAACGTATCTCGGTTGATGAGTTTGCGGAATTAATGTGCACAACGCCGCATGAGAACGTGGTATCGCTGAATCAGCGGATTCCGCGGGTGTATCGGGGATAAACACCGAGCTCGTACGAAGGGAGGGCGGTCATTCCTGACCGCCGTGTTGCGTCACGCGAGATTCGTTTGTGATGCGAGACATTGCGGCGACCAGGAATGGTCGCCCTCCCGACATGCGGGTAACCTTGATTTACTTCTCGACCCGCCTCGCGTACGCCTTCCCCATCAACTCGCTTGTCACGATGAACTCCGCCGAGGCCCTGTTGCAGGCAATCGGGATCTCGTAGAGCGCCGCGATGCGAAGTAACGCCTTCACATCGGGGTCGTGCGGTTGCGAGGTGAGGGGATCCCAGAAGAAAAACAGGATGTCCAGTTTTTCTTCAACGATCATCGCGCCGATCTGTTGGTCGCCGCCCAATGGGCCCGACAAGCATTTCGTTACGGGAAGTCCGGTCGCGGTCTCGAGATACTTGCCAGTTGTTCCGGTCGCGTAGAGGTCATGTTGCGCGAAGATCGCTTTATGTTTCTGTACCCAGTCGCACATCTCACGTTTTTTGGCGTCGTGAGCAACGAGCGCGATACGCTTCTTGGCGGGTAGTGGGGCGAGGGGATGATCAAAGGTGATGATACTCATAACGTTCTCGTTCGCAAGGCTTCCAATCCTCGCCGTTCCATGTTCTACGGCATCAAGACGCAAACATAGTATCTTTGTTCGGCTTACGGTAGAGATGTCGGGGCCGAGGGGGTATTCTTAGTTATCTTGTAGACTACGTACATCTGGTTTTTGAACACAGGAACAGCGATGACGAAGCCACCCTCCTGGGGGCAGGGGAGAACCGGGTCCTCTTTGAGGGTCACCAGATAGTTTGTCCCGACGTCGCTCAGGACACAGAGCAGCCCGGCCGGAGGCTGAGAACCGTCCGTGTCCTGGCTCAGTCGTGCCAGCTCAAGAACGATACCGCCTGCATATACTCCGGCGGATGCATCCGGATGGCCAACCAGCAGGGATCTCTGAGCGAGAGGGCGAAAGGCCGTATCCCTTGTGACGAGGTGAAAGAGAGAATCGGTGGGGGTGTATCGATTGGCCCATCGTGTGACTTCTATGAAGCTCCGATCGATCTCTTCGAGAAAGTCTTTGTTCACCTTATATGTCTTGGTTTGAACGTCCGTCTGGGCTAACACCCTCTGTCCGTAGAGGAACGAGAGGATGGAGGTGACTGAAAGGTGTCTCCGGTGCGCGATGTCGGCGAAACCTATCCAAACTACCAATATAGTGATTCCAGCGGCTAGAAAGATCGATTGAGAGTTCTCTCGGTAACTGGTTGCCGAAGCGGTACACACATGGTTCCTGTTTATGAGGAAGCGGCCGAAGAGCAGCAAAGAAACACCGCAGAGGCTTTCATAGAGGGGCCGTAACGCTACAAGCATCGCCGCGCATAGTGCGATGAGTGTGAGGAATGAGAACTCACGCAGAGGGGAGGGGCCAGCGTTCTCACTGAGTTGCCAAGCGGCGCGAACTACGAGTAGCAAAAGTATCGGGACGGTAAAATTTTGAAACCTCGCCATCTCAAATATGACGCCGGTCAAAGAATTAATCCACCCTGTTTCCCACAGGAGAGAGAAGATGAACTGCTGAGGGGGGCCAACCAGGTTAGCGGCGCACAGTGCCACAAAGAGCGCTCTTTCCACAGGCGAGAGATGGCCCCGGTATCCCCTCATCGCATAGTACACCGCGACCAGCAGAGGCACGCTTCCGAAGCTCATCGCGACGCAACCGTAGAGCCCTTGCACCATGATGAGGGAAACCTCGATTTTTTTGTTACCAGAAAAATTTAATGTGAACTTCCAGAGCAACCAGACCGTGAGCGAGATGTACGTAGATAGGCCGATAGCGCGGAAGACACTCTCAAATCTGGTTGCGGCCCACGGAAACACCATATAGGTTCTTCCTGCTTTCATGACCACGTTGGCGCTTACGTCGTCGAGCTCCCATGCAACGCCCTCAGCGAGCATCATCCGGACGAGCACAAATCCAAGTGCTCCCGTCAGAAAATAAAAGAGAGATATGAGGGGTTGCTGTTTCTTGAGTCCGAAGATGAGTATCACCAATGCGGAGAGCTGTAGAAAAGCTACTGCGCTTACGGAGTGAGCCCAGAATAGACTCGAGCCAGCGAGGCAACCGCATCCCACCAGGGCCACGGCGGCTCTCAATGTTTGCTTCCGGCTGAAGGCGGTCGTCGCTAGAAAGATGGCGATCGCCAAAAGGGGACTAAACACGTTGAAGATAGTTTCGGGAATGACGGGAGTGGGGTGGTAGTCCATCCCTCTGAAGAAGCCCACAGGCACTCCCCATATCGAAGCGGTCACCGTGAATCCCGCCGGAAGGGTCGCAAGGAATGCAATGGCGAGTCTCGGGAGTGATTCTTTGAGAAGGAATGATGACGCGTACCACACAATCAGAAACATGACTGGAATGCAGACGAGCGCGTACAGGTGATACGCGGCAAGCCAATCTCCCTCTGTGTACCTCATAAGCCACCTGAGCACCGTCAGGTAGAGGTAAGAGCTACTCCACATGGAATCGGCAAAACGGGCGTTTCCAAAGAGAGGATCTCGGGTAAAAAGATCAGGATTGTCGTGTTTCAGCAACGCGGTCCCGTAGGCCGCGATGTCAAAGCTCGTGACATGGGTGGCGGAGAGCTGAGAGGTGTCGTTCAGCGCGAGCTGTAGGGCCACACGCAGCCCAACGAGGACGAGGCATAGGAGCCCCAATACCCATCGCGGATACCTTACGACATGTGTCGCGCTTTCGAGTGGCTTTGTCGTGGTCTCCATACTCTGCGCGGCTATAGTTGATAATCGGGTATCTCAGCGATTGAACTGATAACCGCGGCCGGATTCCCGGCTACAACGGCGTAGTCAGGTATATCTTTCGTCACCACCGCTCCGGCTCCAACCAGCGCGCCCTCGCCCACGCGAATCCCGGGCAGGATAGTGGCGTGAGCTCCGATTTTGGCGCCCCGCTCAATAATGGCTCCTCGCAGGTTCTTTTTAGCGTCCTTCGACCGGGGGTATTTGGCGTTCGTGAAGACTACTCCTGGCCCAATCCAGGCGTCCTCTTTGCAAATAGTGAACTCGGGAATGAATACACGACTGTGCACCCGTACCCGATCGTGGAGCGTTACGTGATGCTCGAGAATAGAGCCGCTCCCGATGGAGACGTTGTCGCCGATGACGCACTCCTCCCGTACGAGGACGCCATGACCGGTGACGAAACCGTTCCCGATGGTGGATCCTAAGTACAATACCGTATGGGACCGAAGGTGCATCGACGGTCCGAGCGTGAGTGGTTTTGGATTATCCCCGTAGGACTCCCCAAGAACACAAAACGGGCCTACGACGCCGCTAGCACACCTAACGAGGTCAAAAATAATTGAGGATGGATGAATCTGAAGTGAATCGGTCATGGAGTAACGGTTCTTTGCTAACGTAGCTCAATAATCGGGCTGTTCCCCATCAATAAACGCGCGTAACCACAGCTCGCAGCATACCAAGCTCCACTTGAGAGCTTGATGCGCTTTGCTGCGGAGTCCAACGTCGTCGCACAAGGTGGCCAGCCACTCGCGTTTGAAGATACCCCTCTCCAGGCAACGTTCGCTACACAATAAATCCTTAAACAGAGCATCGCCCGCCGAGCGCATCCACGCCGCTTGTGGTGGAACGAAGCCTTGCTTACGACCTAGTCTGATGTGCTCGGGAATACGGCCTTTGAGCGCCTCACGTAGTACGACCTTGGACCCATTCGTCGGATCATAGAGAAGCCAGTTTGGAAGGCGCCGGGAGAGGTCGAGAAGCTCATTATCGAGCAGGGGAACCCGAGACTCCAGGCCGTGTGCCATGCTACTCCTGTCCTCGACTATCAGAAGCCCCCGAAGGAACGTAGTGAGATCGAAGTCTAATGCTCGTTCGAGAGGCGTTTGTCCCTCACTTTTGGTCCAGGCCGCCTTAAAAATCTCCTCAAGTCGTAGGTCCGCCGTACGGGAAAGGACGTCGTCTGAGAAGAGAGCAGGGTGCTGTCTCGACGGAAGGAGACGTTGCCACCACTCGTACGCTCGAGTTACCTCTTCGTCGATCGATTCGCACCGCAGAAGCGGGTCATAGCGCCAAGGGTAACCGCCGAAGACCTCGTCGCCACCGGTCCCGGAGAGAACGACGCGAACGTGCTTGCTGACCTCGTGACACAACATGAAGTTTTGTATGCTCATGCCTACGCGGGGATCGTCGAGGTACCAGATCCATGAGGGGAGGGTCTGGCTCCAGGAGGTCCTGTCCAGACGAAGCGCGTGATGCTCCGTTTTGAGCGCCATCGCGATTGAGTTCGCCGAGGACGTCTCGTCGCAGAGCGCCCCCTCCGAATCGTTGGGATCGATTTCGAATCCGCACGTGAATGTTGGTAAGTGGGCTCGACGAGCGCTCGCGAATGATGTTACGGCGCTTGAATCCAGCCCCCCACTTAAAAACGAGCCGACAGGAACATCGGCGACGAGCTGGCGCTCAACCACTCGCGAGAGGGTATTGGTGGTTGCCTCAGCGGCGCTCTCAAGGCTGGAGAATGTGGAGCTGAATTGAGGAGGCGCCCAATAGCGGGACAGGGTCATGGTGCCTTTCCGGAGATCGATCCGAGCGTAGGACCCGGCTGGGAATTCGGACACCCCTTCAAGGAGCGTCTCCCCGGTTAAAGAGTTTTGAAACGTGAGGTACTCCCTAAGGGAACGCTCGTTGAGCTTTGCTCGAAATAGATTGAACGCGATAAAAGCCTTGATCTCGGACGCGATCGCGAACATGCGTCCCGGGATATGATAGTAATAGAGCGGCTTGATTCCGAGTCGATCCCGCGCCACTAAGAGGGTCTGTGTCCGGGCATCGAACGTCGCGAACGCGAACATCCCATTCAGGTGAGGAATGACCGTGCTTCCAAAAGACTCCACAGACTCAAGGAGCACCTCTGAGTCTGAGTTTGTTCGCCACGGAAAATCGTTCGAAAAGCGTTCGCGTAGCTCCTTGAAATTGTAGATCTCTCCGTTAAAAGCGATCCAGGTGTGGGTGGCGCGTGACCGCATCGGCTGAGCGGCGCGGGGAGAGGTGTCTAGAATGGCAAGCCGATTATGGCCGAGCGCGTACCGACTTGAGATGAGCTCGCTCTCATGAGGCTCGTGTATTCGTGGTGTCGTTTCATGTCCCCAGTGGAGCACATTGCTTCCATCTGGGCCTCGATGTCGCATGGCCGAGAGGGCTCTGCTCACCGCCATGACGGAGCTGTGTCGGGGTGAATCGCCGAACTCGAAGACTCCCGCGATTCCACACATGTCCTACTCCGCGATTCGCACGACGTTCAATCGTAGGAGCTTAGCGTAGGCATCAGCGAATGGATTGTCCACCTTCGCGATAGACAAAATCCACTCGGAGTATCGCTCCAACCCCTGCCTCAACGAGGTAGAGGACCGCCAGCCAAGGGCTGATAGCTTCGTTACGTCGTGCGCGAAATGTCGGACGTCTCCAAGACGAAAGGTTCCGCGGATAGTAGGAGGTGCTTTAGGTTTCCCAAGGGCGTCGGCCAACGTGTCGTAGAAGCTCAGCACGGTGGACGGTATTCCGGTGCCTACGTTAAACGCCTCCCACGCGCTGTCAGATTCCATGACAAAGAGATTTGCTCGTGCGTTGTCCTCAGCGTACAGGAAGTCTCGGGTCTGTAACCCATCTTCGTGGATGATCGGATTCTGGCCGTTCAGCAGTTGGGTGGCGAATATCGACACTATGCCGGTATAGGGATTGAAAAGAGACTGTCTCGGGCCATAGGTAACCGCATACCGCAAGGCGACAACAGGAATGTTGAGCTCCTTGCCCAGGTGTAGGGCGAGGCGCTCCTCGCAGAGCTTAGAAACCGCGTAGGGAGTCAATCCTCTCAGGGGAGCGTTCTCAGGGGTGAGTCTCGGCGCAAGCGTCGCGTCTGGACGCCGTTGGTCCTTGAATTCCCACTCTCGGCGCTCGAGTTGCTGGAGGGGGCGCAACTCGGGATAGTACAGCTCCTCTGATCTCGAGGTGTAGAGCCCCTCGCCGTAGATGGCCTGAGAGGAGGCGACAACGATCTTCTCTACAGGAAAACCCTCGTTTCGGATGACCTCGAAGATGCGCGCGGTTCCGGTGCCGTTTACGTCGATGTAGTGTGACCAGTCCGGGGTAAAACCTCCGAAAGCGGCTTGGTGAAAGATCCAATCCACACCTTGGATCGACCGCTTAAGAACCTCCTTATCGCGAACATCTCCAACGATCAGTTCAGCTTCCTTAGGGATCCAAGGAGGGACGCCGTGAGGGTGTGTCTGTGGATCTAGATTGTCTAGGATTCGAACCGAGTGGCCCTTTTGAAGGAGTAGATCAACGAGGTGCGATCCGATCAGCCCCGCGCCCCCAGTTACTAAAGCGACTTTACCCATAGATCCTCTTGCTTACCTGCTTTTCTCGGCAACGCACATGCAACACTAATTTAATCAACGATATCGCTGAGGAGAAGGTGTCCCGGAAGTTCAGTCCTCGGGCGATTCCCGCGACACGAGGCCTGTGTTGAATTTCAACCTCCTTGACAGAGATTCCTCGCTCTCGAGCAGCCAACAAGATCTCCACCGTTATGTAGGCACTCCGAGCCTCGATTGTTGGAATTATCTTAGCCACCGCGCCCTTGGTGAGCATCGAGGCCGAGTCGATGTCGTGGAGGCGTGTTCCCGTCAAAACGCGAACGACCGAGTTGTAGCATCGGGATACTACGCGCCTGAGGAGCGGATCCTGTCGTTGTCGCCGCCAGCTGTATACCACCTCGTCGACATGTTGGCGCGCGGAGAGAAACGTATCCACTTCACTGACAGGGATCTGACGATCGCTCGGAAGAAAAAGCACGCAATCAAATTGAGCCACTGAAAAACCCACGAGCGTGCTCGGATGACATCCGATGTTGACGTCGTTGCGAATGAGCTTCAGCCATGGATAGGTGGAGAGCGCTGCGGTTACGATCTGATTGGTGGCGTCGGAGCTGCAGTCGTCGATGATAATAACCTCGAAAGCCTTGGCCACCGTAGGTAAGACAGTTGCGGCCTCTTCGATAAAAGGAAGGATGTTCTCCTCCTCATTAAAGGCTGGGACGATAACAGAAACCTCCGGATGGTGACTCATGCGTGACCTGTGGAGCGAAAGTACTCTCGAATCATTAGGGATACGGTATCTATCTCATCATCTCGCATCTCGGGGAATAATGGGAGTGAGAGACATGAGTTCGCGACACCTTCCGAGGCAGGTAGGTCTCCAGGGCAGAGGCCCCAGCCAGCGTACGCGGGTTGTAGATGGAGAGGGCAGGGATAGTGGACCCCAGCGCCTATTCCCTGGTTCGCGAGATAGTCGAGTAGGGCATCACGGTGACTAGTCGTAACCACGAAAAGGTGAAAAACGTGCTCGGCTCCGTCGCGCGTCACTGGTAAGACCAAGTCCCCAACGCCCTTCAGGTTCTCCGAGTACCGCTCAGCGAGGCGTCGTCTGGAGATGTTCCAGTCGGAAAGGTGGGCAAGCTTAACCCTAAGGATGGCCGCTTGCATGGTATCGAGACGGCTGTTCCTTCCCTCCATCTCGTGCAGATATTTCTTTGATCTTCCGTGGTTCGCGTACCGACGAACCCAATCCGCGCACGTCGAGTTGTTTGTGGTAACAGCCCCTCCATCGCCGAATGCCCCGAGGTTTTTTCCAGGATAGAAACTAAACGCCGCCGCGTCGCCCCATGAGCCAGCGGGGCGTCCTCTGAAACGAGCGCCGTGAGCTTGGGCGCAATCTTCTAAGAGCCACGCCCCTCTCTCTCGACATAAACGAGATAGTTCCTCCATGTCGCACATCTGTCCCCACAGATGAACCGCGACGACCCCAACCGTGTCATTTGTCCAGGCTTTGGTAACCAGTTCAGGTGTGAGGAGGGCGGTGGAGGGGTCTACATCAACGAATTTCACTCGTCCGCCAGCCAATCCCACAGCCTCAGCGGACGCTATGAATGTCATTGAGGGCACCAGCACCGTCCCGGTTCGTTCCCGCATCAGCCATCGAAGCGCTATTTCAAGTGCGTCCGTTCCGTTGGCGACGCCGATGCAATGAGGGACCCCGACGAATTCGGAGAACTCCTCTTCAAAGGCCTTCACCGCCTTGCCGTGAATAAAATCACCATTGGAAATAACCCGAGCCAGCGCGTCGTTAATGCGTGGCCCAAGTGTTTCAACTTGACGGCTGAGGTCGACGAGTGGAATGGAAGAGTTCTTCATAAAATTACATTCACCCATCGTGTGATGAACGGTATTGAACTGTCTCTGACAACCCACCATTTTTGAGTGAGCGGTCCGCGGCGTCCATTACTGCTACTACCTCAGCACCGCTTCTCCAGTCTGACCTGCAGGATTCGGGTTTGCCAGTGAGCAGATCGAGGAATGCGTCTACCTCAGCCGCCAGCGGTTCCGTGAAAGGAATCTGAGGGACCATCAGGTCGCCTGATCGAATAAGATACTGAAACTCTCCAAAGGAGTTAAAATCCCGTAACGGGGCGGGCGAAGGTTGGGACTTGAGAATGTTCTTTTGATGAATGGTTATTTTCTGATCGACGCTGACATCGTCATAGGTAATCATGCAGCGGCTGCCGACGATAGTAATCTCACGACTCTTTTGGGGATCAAGCCAGCTTACGTGGATGTGAGCCATCCTGCCGGACTCAAATTCCAGGAGAAGAAACGCGACGTCCTCAACTCCCGAGCCCAACAGAGACCTTCCCCAGCACTTGACGGACACAGGGCGTTCGTCAA
>JAIXPR010000070.1 GCA_027486155.1 Pseudomonadota bacterium
GCCTCGTCACGGGCCTCCAGGCGATCGAGGGCGTCGGCGCGCAAGTTCCTCGACGAAGTCGACGGCGACGGGGCCGGACAGTGAGGGGAGAAGAAGAAGACAGAGAAGAGAGAGAGAGAGAGACAGAGAGACACATACACACACACACACCACGAGAAGCCATTGCAATCAAACATGAAACGAAACGACCCTCTTGCCCCTGGACAGGCGAAGGCTCGCGGCAAGGGGGGGAAAGGCCGCGCCGAGTTTGTTTTCACACCTTTGCTACGGCACCAGCCGCCGACTCCATGGCCACTATCCCAAGTGCCGCCGCGGACGAGGTCCTCAGCCTCATCAAGCGCGTGGAAGACGACGTCGAGCGCGAGGTGAGGGATGTTGTCGGAGGTTAGTTGGTGCTCAAGTTGTTTGCAGGCGGGACACCACTCCGTTCCGAGGGTGATGATGCGGATTGAGGGGGGCGAGCCCACCGAAGAGAGGAACCGCACGCGCTCCTCCTCAGTCGCGAAGAGTTGTTGGGGAGTCATCGCTCTCCAACCCCACAGCGCGAGAACGAGTAGAGCTAAAATGAAAACCGCGTTTCGATATATGAGGCCGAGGGTCTTATGGATCACGTGCCTAAGCGGTGAATTCTGGGGTGGTGTGTCTTGCATTTTTCTCGTCCCTCCGTGCATGGGTGACTAGTGTATCGCGATTACCATTTTTCGAGCAGTGTCAATCTCCCGCGCGGGACTCTTCGAGAAATTTCTTGTATCATTCCGCGAAGATTCCTCCTTTCGAGAATCGAAGTGAGCCTCTATAGTTTCGCGCATGAATCTTGCCGAAGTTTTTGAAAAGTATCCCGCTAATCATTCTGATGTTGCTCAGGTTGTTCAGCAGAATGGACTTCAACCCCAGGTAGCTCAGCGGCCAACCTCTGAAACTGCCCGACTCGAAGCGCTCTTAAAGGACGTCGAGGATGTCAGCTCTTTAAGTCCTGAGTTGATGGAGCGAGCGATCCTTGAGAAGTTTTGGTACCACGTCACTCCGTTTCGCAGCGCCTTGATTCGCGCGCTTGAACTCCCCGCGGGGTCTCGCATCCTTGAGATCGGATGTGGAGCGGGCAATCTTACCCGTTATCTCGGCGAGCGTGGTTTTCAGGTTGTCGCCCTTGAGACGAGTGAAGCGCTCGTTGAGTGTGCGCGCGCTCGTTGTCGCGACCTGGCGAACGTTGAGGTCGTGCATGGATTCGTAGAGTCCGTTGTCGGCGAGGATAAATTTGATTTCGTCGTATGCGTTGATCCCCTCCTCGTGACGAGTGAATTCTTTAATCCAGGGGTGCAGCTCTTCGCCTTGTGCAGGAACCTTCTCAAAGCGACCGGATCCTTTATTTTGGCGGTCGAGAACCCACTTTTCGCGCCAGGTGGCGGACACGTTGAGGAATCTCCTGACCACGCTCGAGGTAAGGGCGCTCCACTTGAGGGGATTCGCCAGTCACTTTCAAGCGCCGGGTTCACCGGGTGTGAAACGTTCATGACCTATCCGCATCACGCCGCTCCACAGCTTCTTGTGGAGACGACTACAGCGCGGACCCGTCGAGTTCCATGGACATCTATCGTATCAGACCTCTACAAGTCCTCGGCGACGACCCGCGATGAGGTTGAGACCTGGCTCCGCGCTATCTCCGCTGAGCGTATCGAGAACGCGCTCGCGCCAGGGTGGCTCATCGTGGCGCACGCGCACACCGTTCACGCGATCGTGTGGAACGGATGGGCCGCTAAGAGCTTTGATCTTACCTCAAACGACGGCCAGGTCGGAGAGCGAGTTGATGAAAAGGGTGTGACGGTAAACAACCTCCCGCTCAAGGAAGAGAGACTCATCTCGATCATCAAAAATATATCCCGACCTCAGATCAATTCGGTCAAAGATTACAAGTTCTCCTTGCGAGCCTCTGATAGTCGGATCGGTGAGCTCTTGAAGCGAGAGGAGATCTTGAAGGCAACCTTCGATGACTCCGAGAAGCGTCTCAAGCGTGATCTCACCGATGAGCGTGAGATGAAGCGCGTTCGTGAAGCGGAGCTTGACCTTGTGCTGAAGCAGTACCACGCGATCGGCGCTATGTGCCAGGAGATGCGACAAGAAGGGAAGGCACTTCGAGAGATGGTGTCGGAGCTTCGCCACAAATATCAAACATCAGAGACCTGGGCATCCGCGCTTGCGGGTCGTGTCGCTGACGCGGAGACCGAGCTCTACACCGTTCGCTCATCGATAGCGTGGAAGATCTCGAGCCGAATTAAGAACGTAAAAAAATCGGTCAAAGAGATTCTCTTTAGTTGACAGCTCTCCGTTTCGAGTATATTTCTATACTCATATGGAAATGCAACAAACTGAACTCTTCGCTGCTCGTCCTGTTAAAACGCCAGCTGGTAAATGTCCAGCTGCGCCGTACCTTCGGTTGGTGCAACCTGGCGAAACCATTGAGCGTTTGGCCTCGGCATCCGTGAGAGAGGAGGAGCCTGAGGTGACGGTGCCCCGGTCCACCGCATTACGATCATCTCTATCAACTCGGAAGCCGAGTGCTGGACTGAAATCGTTCGCTCCGGAGCATGTCGAGCGTTTCCTTAACCACCTCCACGGCGAAGCGCTCTTAGTCGGTGCGCTCTCGTACGACCTTGGCCTCAGGCTATCCCAACTTCGGTTCCTCCGTGTTCGCGACGTGAATCTTTCCGGTCGTGTTATTGAGCTCTCAGATGGCGCTAAACAGATCC
>JAIXPR010000388.1 GCA_027486155.1 Pseudomonadota bacterium
ACCAAGCACGTAGCGGTTCAGAAGGGTGATCGAGTTAAGGCGGGTGAGGTTCTCACCGACGGCGCCGTTAACCCACACGACATCCTTCGAATCGAGGGAACCCGCGCTCTCGCTGGTTACCTTGTGAACGAGGTACAAGAGATCTACCGACTCCAAGGTGTGCGCATCAACGATAAGCACATCGAGGTGATCGTTCGTCAGATGCTCAAGCGAGTTAAGATCAGCGAGTTCGGCGATAGCAACTTCCTTGTTGGTGACAACGTTGAGCGCCTTAAGGTGCTTGATGAGAACCAGAAGGTTGTCGCTAACGGCGGCAAGCCAGCGAGCTACGAGCCACTCCTCCTTGGTATCACCAAGGCGGCTCTCTCGACTGAGTCCTTCATCTCGGCGGCGAGCTTCCAGGAGACCACGAAGGTTCTCACCGAAGCAGCTGTTGCAGGTAAGGTTGATCACCTCCGAGGACTCAAGGAGAACGTGATCATGGGTCGCTTGATCCCAGCCGGATCCGGTGTTGAAGCGTACGCTTCCCGCCACGTTCGAGTTGAGGGAGAGCCTCTCACACAGAAGAAGCCTGAGCAGAACTTCAAGATGAGCCCAAGCTCAATTGAAAGTCTCCAGGGACTCTTCTAAGCCTTTCGAAGGAAAGAGCTAAGACAGGGCGGGCGCCGTAGAGATACGGCGCCCGCTTTTTTTGTGTCTCATCGGTTTCGTTGCTCGCACAGGAGTTCTGCGTGGTGGTACACCGGAGTTTGGCTAACGATGACCCTAAAACCCCAGCCTCCTTTCTGGGGGAGGTTTTGGGTGCATCATGAGCTGCTTAATCGCTTCAAAGAGTGTGTGGCTCTCCTTGTCGTGTGCGCCAAGCCTGCGCTCAAGTTGTACTAGCTTTCCGGCTAACTCCTTGTGAAGTGAGAGGGCCTCGCGCATCGCCACAAAAGCGCGAATAATTTGAATGTTGATGAGAGCTGCCTCCCGGGTGTGAAGAACGCTTGATAGCATGGCAACGCCCTGTTCAGAGAAAACGAATGGCTGGTATCGTCTTCCGCCACGTCCCGCGTTTGAGGTGTCAATTTGGCACCTCAAAGATTCGGATTCTATATTCGATAGTTGGAACATGAAATCGGCAGGAAAACGCTCCGCATGTCTCTGTACCGCTCGATTGAGTTGTTTCGTCTCCACGCCGTATAAACGGGCAAGATCCGCGTCTAGCATCACCCGTTTGCCCCGGATTGTATAAATCGCAGAGGATATCTCTTGTAAGGTAAGTGGGTGCGAACTCATTCAGCCATCCTGCACATTCTGTTCTTGCGGCTATAATCGCCGCCGTGTTTGCAATGTTGCGTTCAGGTACCCTAAGTGAGGAGGCGGTAGGGGATGGAAGGGGACCCTATCGATTTTCTCTCCTACCTTTGTAGCTAAATGGCTAAGCGCAAACGGACGAACCTCAAAGTCAGAGCGGTATTCAGAAGACGTATGACTAACTAGCTTGAGGGGAGAAACGGTGGTCTTATGCCACTCCCGCTGAGCGCTCCCGCCAACCTGGCTCACCTGGATTCCAAGAGGGGAGGGCTCTGGGTCTTCGTTTTGGATAGAGAGGCTTTCATGAATACCTTGGTGCCTGAGCTCGGCGTGAGTGACCTAGACAAGAGTTTGCGCTTTTATCGCGACATCGTGGGGTTTGAGGTTGTATTCGCTCGGCCTGAGCATCGATTCGCCTATTTGCGATTTCACGGCAGCGAACTCATGATTGAGGAGGATCGTCCGAGGGAAGGCGTTTCGGCGCTGTGGGTCGTTGAGCCCCTGGATTATCCACGGGGAAGAGGGCTCAACTTCTCTATCGATTGTCCCGATGCCGATGCCCTTGCGGCTCGCCTCGTGGCGAATGGCTTCGAGCTTCGTAAGCCCCTTGAGGATAATTGGTACCGCGAGAATCAGATTCTCAACGGAGAGAGGAACTTTTTAGTTCAGGACCCCGATGGGTACCTCCTTCGATTTACCCAAAGGCTCGGCACGAAACCGGCATAGGATTCCCACGATGTGCTCTTATGATAAAGGGGACGCTACCCTTTAAACTACAGGTGATTTTGTTCGATTGATCTATGTGCGCAGACAAGACTTCCTCGCAGGCCGTTGATTCTTCACCCATGCCTTGGGCGGGTTGGCCCGATGAAGTAGGCTGCAATTTTGCCGGCGGCCATCTCGTGCATAATCTTGCTGGCCCAATAACTATCGAAGGCCGTGTCCATGCTGAGACGCTGATGACTGCGGCGGGCGCCGTCGCGGGATGGGGCGCACAGCAGTCACTCCTCTCTGATTCGGAAGGTTTACAGCAGGCGCAATCTGAAGGGCGCTTATATTTTGCTACCCTGAGCGATGGCCGCCGCATGCTGTTTGGAGAGGCAATTAATGAGATGCTCGTTAGTAATGACCCCAAGAGGGCGCCAGGATGTGTCTGGAACTGGATCCTTGGTACAGCGATGGGACATGGGATGGATGGGTCGAACGTCCCCAATCTTTCGGCGATGTTCGCGCATGTGGCGAAGGAGCTTGGTGGTTCCCGGGAAGGCTTCCCATCAACCCAAGAATCTCAGCCCATAGCGTCGGCGCGGCAGATTCTCGACCGGGTGCTACCTCTCGCTGTCCAATGCCTTACGGGTGAGATTAGTGAAATTACAAAGTCTCAAAATTTTCGTGTCGAACACGGCTCCTACCAAATCGTGACAGCGTGGGCGGCGGCGAAGATACTGTCCAGTTGTTGCTCGGTTTTGCCTCCTCACATCGCGCTAACTATCGGCATGGAAGCGGCGATCTACGCGTCCAAGTGCATCGAATAACGGAACCTCGGTCTGTATGCCCGGTCGCATAACAAAGGGGACGCTACCCTTTAAACTAGGGTGCCCGGGCATCAAAGGAGGTGTGATGAGTGGTTCTTCGTCGTATTTCCGGCAGAGGTCTCCGCCCCACGACCTTTGGATAAATACTCCATAAAAAGAGAGGTTTGCGATTTTTACGGTCCTCGAAAGGACTCTGTATCTGTCGGTCTTTAGGGGATGTGATAGGCTCTTTCAAAGTACCTACTACCCCTGCTGTCGGAAAGTCCGCTTATGACACGTCCCGTTGCCCTTCTCGTATCTCTTCTCGCCTATGGCTTCTCTTCGGTCGCCATCGCCCAGCCCACATTTAGTGCTCCGGTGGACCTGTCGCCCGTTGGAACTCTATCCCAGGGGCTGAATATCGCCATATCGGGCGATGGCACAAGGGCAACAGCTTTATGGCGAGAGGGGGCTTCGAGCGGGAAGCTAACAGTAAAATCGAGCTCCGCTACCATCTCTGCTGGTGTCGCCTCATGGGGGCCGGTCTCAGCCCTTTCGGCACTAGGCACCAATGTAAACGACGCGATGGTACAGCTCTCCTTGGATGGTACAGAGGCGGTTGCCGTATGGGTAGCCGAGGACCCCACGTTGAAGGTATCCGTTGTGGAAAGCAGTTCCGCCGCGATAGCCGGAAATGTCGCATCTTGGGGTGAGGTGACGAGGTTAAGTAGCACCTCTGGCTCTGTGGCGAATCCGCAGCTCTCTCTCTCAGCCGATGGCACCCGAGCCTACGCGGTATGGGAACGGTATCCTCCAACCTCATCTAGAAGTTTGTGTAGAGCTGTGGTCGGTAGATCGGCAGCCGTAACTGGTGCGACCGCTTCCTGGGGGAGTGTACAGCAGATCTCTGATCAGGGGAGCTGCACTGAGGACCCTACTATCGGAATGTCCTCCTCTGGGGGAACAGTCACGGTTGTGTGGGCAAAGACGACTACAGGAGGAGTAAGCATCGTTCGGACGAGGACAGCAACCGTCAACGGTACCACCGCCTCCTGGGGAGGTATCACCGATCTCTCTGCCCCAGGGTTCTATTCTAAAAATCCGACCGTAGCTGTGTCGGCCGATGGCACGAAGGCCACGACGGTGTGGGCGCGAGCGACGGTAGATTCCTCAGGGCGAGCTGTGGCTCCAATTGTCATACGCTCCCGCTCAGCCACGATAAACGGCACTAGCGCAAATTGGGGGGCTACCACGATTCTTTCCTCCGCGACTGACAGCTCGGGAGATCCTCTCCTGGGTATCTCAGCAGATGGCAAATCAGTTACTGCCTCGTGGATTCGAAGAGCTGGCACTACCTTCGCGATAGAGAGCTCCTCGGCCAGTGTTTTTGGCAACGTTGCTTCATGGGGGTCGTCAACGAACGTCTCTGGAGATGCTAAGGGATTTCGCAGACATTTCCTCTCTGTCTCAACTGATGGATCGAAGGCATTGTCGACATGGGTTCGTGTGGTCGGTTCGAAATTAGTCGTTCAAGGCGCATCGGGTGTCCTCAGTGGTGCAAGTCAATTGTGGGGAGGTGTGTTTGATATCTCAGCTAGCGATCAATCCGCTACCGGTTCAACTGGGGACCTAGCGGCAGATGGCTCTCTGGCGATTCTTGGATGGCTTCAGAACAACGGCGCTGGAAAGTATTTCGCTCGGGCAAGTGTCGCAGAGTTTATTCATCCCACTCCGACACCAACCCCGGTCGCGACGAGCACTCCAACAGCAACCCCAACACCAGCGCCGACAACCACACCGGTGGGAGGGCTTTCAGGATTGGCTCCGATTCCGAGAAGTTCCAGTAATGACCTGCATGTTGTCCTGCGACTAAGGGATTATCCGAACAACTTCCGGCGGGATTACTACGGATATCTTCTTCGTGCGAGCGATCATAAGCTCGTCAGAATGGGTAAGTTCAAGGTCCGAAACCATCAAGGGCGACTTGAGTTTCATGATGTTCCGCCAGGTAAATATCGGACATTCACGGTGATCATAAGAAATAAGGCACCTAAGATTATATCGTCACGGCAGAGAACCATTACAGTTAAGTAATTCTTACGTGAGGTCGCCGATGCTCGCACTGAGGACGGTCGACGAGTGAAGTATCCGCGGTGCTCGCCACAAAGGCGGCGAGGCACAGTAGGGGGGCTATGGTTCCGCGTATGCCTTCGTGGCTCATGGTAAAAAGCTCCATGCAAAGGAAAAAGTTGAGGAACTCGGTCCAGCGGTCTATGTCGTCGTGGATCTCAAGAATTCTTCAGGGACGAGGGGATAGTTAGTGGGGATCTGCCAGTGACTGTCACAGGTTTTCGTTAAACACCGCCGAGAACTTCTCCCGACTCGCGCGGAGTGAGAACTCCCGCTCAGCGAGCGCATGCAGACCTTCAAATCGCTTCAGCTCCCCTGGCTCCTTGAGTATCCGGCTAATCGTCGCTTTGAAATTGTTGTCATCGTCCGCGACGTAGCCGATCCCTTTCTGCGTGACGAACTCGGCCATGATGCCGGTGTTGTTGCAGATAGAAGGGATGTTCATCGAGGTGTACTCAAAGAGGCATACGGGGATCGATTGATCGACGCCAGGCTTACGAAAGATAAAGCCCATATCCATCTGGGCGAGGAGCGCCGGAAGCTCGTCGTGCGGGATGATGCCGTGAAACACGGTGGGGATCCCCTGAAGGTGTTGCCGTACCTTGTCCCGATTTCGGCCATCGCCGATCAGGTGGATCTCGACGTTCGGTATCCCCTTAAGAGCGGCTATCCACCCGAAGAGGTCCTTCTCAGCGAAGTTACCGAGGTAAACCAGTTTCAGGGGGCGAGCGCCATCGAACCAACGCTTATCGCTCGGGATAAAGGTGTCCGTATCGACCCCGTTCGGTATCACGACGACGTTGGGGTGAGATATCGATCGTTTGATCCCCTCATTCGCCACCGTAATCATCGTGGCGGATTTGATCGCGCGCTCCTGAAGATATCTATTCGCTCGTAAGATCAGCGAACCGGTCCAGGTAGCGAGTCTCTTTGGCAGGAAGTGGGAGAGATAGGCCCCGTAGTCAAGAAAGGCGAGGGAATCCCGGAAGTCCAAGACAAAGAACGGCGTGAGCTTGCTGAGCGCGGGGCCAAAGAAAAGCATCTCATATTTAGGCACTGACACCACGATCGCGTCGGGATGAAGCGTGCGAGCGAGGCGCTTCGCAGCGCTCCCGAGCCGCGCGAGGAAGAGGATAAAGGAGATAGGCTTTCGCTCCGACGGCCGCTCAAGAAGGGTGTGTCCCTCGGGAGTCGTGCAGGGGGCAAGCTTACCACCTACCGCGTGTCGTTCCCAATTCGGAAGCGACTGCAGGAGGTTCTGAATTCGAACCTGGGGGGCGCCTCGGACGGGGAATAGCTCATCCAAAACAACTAAGATCTTTTTCATTTCGTGTATTGCCCCGCTTTTTGGCAGATATCGGGAAGCTCTGATTGTGGTTTAAGAGAATACACGTGCACAACTCCACGGATCGATTGAACGCGTGTTGGAGGGGAGGCCCGTGACGAGAGTCCCCTCATGATGGTCGGAATCCTGATGACTTTGGAGAATCCTTCCCGAGACTCCCAACTGTCGCTGGTGCTAAGCAGGTAGACCTCGAATCCCTTTGATTGGAAAAAGGCGATGAGGTCTTTGAGCTTTCCTGGTTCGCCGAAGTGCCCGCTGCGGAAGGCGAACGTAGGCTTTCCATAGGAAAACCGAAGAGCTGTTACCACGGAGGTCTCAGGGAAGCCATTCTTGTCGATCAACACCACGCTTCGACCAGGGGTAACTTCATCGATGCATGACATCGCCTCAAAGAATTGCACGCCCTCTCTAAGCTTGAGCCGCGCGCTCAGGGCGGGATATAGAAGGATGAAAACACATAGGCAGTACGCCGCGACAACGGTCCCCTTATATCGAGGCATGTATCGCGTCAGGGAGTGAATGGCGATTGCGGCACACACGATAGCGAGAGGGAGGAGTTCACTGATGAGGTATCGGCCGAAGTAATATAGGTATGGGGTCGTGAGCTGTTTTACAGTCAGCGCCGCGAAGAATCCGAAGCAGCATATCGCTAAAGGAGCAAACACCGCTCGCGTGAAGGCGAGCTTTCCGATCTGGAATAGGCCGATGAGGAAAGCTAGCAGCCCGATTGGGGAGAGCATGATCCCTAGGCTGTAGAGTGAGAGATATTTGAGGGACTTGAATCCGTGCGCCGCAATGTTCCACTTGGCTCCGAGCCATCGGCTCTGCGCGTAGTGGTCCGTGAAGGCGAGTAGGTATCCCCGAAAGCCTATCGCCGCGAGAATGAGGGCAATCGCAATAACGGTGAGACGAGTTCGATGTCGGAGGAGCAACCTGCAAAGCGGCGTAAGGACCGGACGGCATCGCAAAGCAAGATAACATACGATAAGCCACGCGGCACCTAATGCGACAAACGTAGCGGGGACGTGCTCAAGCAGGTGAGAGGGAATCCCCAACTTGCCACGGTAAATGTCCTGTGAGTATGGCCTAGAGAATTGAAGTCCCCACAAAACGCTACATCCGTAGGCCCCAATGATACCTAGGCCCGTCCATACGGCGCGGGTATCTTTTCGTTTGACGACACTCCATGCTAGCGAGATAAGCAAGATCGGTGCGGTCAAGAACCCCGTAATTCTGGTAAAAAAGAGCGCTGAGAGGGGAAGAATTGAAGTGATCTGCCTGCCGGCCGTCAGCATCGCGACAGCTGACATAAAAAAGAATCCCGCGACAGCTTCAGAAACCGGCGCCGCGCCGATGTACGAGTGGGCGGCGTTGGTGGCAAGCAGGAAAGCCGCGGCCACTCCGACCATCGGAGATAGAGAGACCTGTTGCGCAATGAGATAGGCGGCGATGACCGTGAGAGCTGACAAAAGGG
>JAIXPR010000012.1 GCA_027486155.1 Pseudomonadota bacterium
CTCTGGTAGCGGCTATGCGGAAAACAATCATTATCCTCAACGCTATGCTTAGAGATAATGCTCAATTCCAATCAATTTAATGTTGATTTTCAACACAGCCGCTCCGGGGGACAACGTTGACTATTGGCAAGGATACCCACCTCCACAAATCCGTGACAAACTACCGGCTGTCCAATTCCGTTACTGAGAAAGGGTACACACACGGTGAACGCAGACCATTCCGCACGAAAGAACTACCCATTGTTCTGTATCATCATCGCCGCGCTTCTTCTGACGTTGCCGTGGCTTGATCGGCCGTTTCATACGCGAGGCGAGCCACGTGAGGCGCTCGTGGCGCAGTCGATGCTGCTTACCAATAATTGGATATCGCCTCCAGCCTACAACGGCGCGGTTCCCTCAAAGCCCCCATTCAATCACTGGCTCATATCTCTCGTATCCCTTCCGGGGGGAGAGGTCACGGAGTTTACGGCGAGATTGCCCTCGGCGATCGCGGTGGTGTTGTTTTCCGCGTTCTTCTACATTTTCCTCCGTCGACGAACCTCTGAGCATTCCGCGCTGCTCGCTGGCCTCTTCCTTCTCAGCTCCTTTGAGTGGCTTCGCTCCGCGGTGACCTGCAGGGTCGACACCATTCTCAGCGCAAGCGTAGCGGGAGCTCTCCTCGCTCTCTTCGGATGGAGAGAGCGGGGCAGAAAAGGTTTTCCCTTCCTTGCCGCGTTCTTTATCGCGTGCGCCGCGTTAACGAAGGGGCCCATCGGTGTCGCGTTGCCTCTCGCTATCTTCTCGCTCTTTGAACTTCTCAGCGGGGAGAAGACCGTTAGAAACGTTGTCGCAATCGGTCTGCGGGGCGCCGTAATCGCTGTGCCCGTGGTACTCGTTGTGTCTCTCTGGTACCTCGGCGGATATCTCCAACGTGGTGACGTTTTTATCGACAAGATCTACTACGAGAACTTCGCGCGCCTTACGAGTTCCATGGAAGATGAGCCACATAAGCATGCCGCTCCGTATATGGTATTGATGCTCGCGGTAGGGCTCCTGCCATGGACGTTGGTATGGCTCACCACCGCTGTTAGACACTTCTCCAAGCCCGACTATACCATCAGCGCGTTTCGGCGGATGTGGAGGAACGCGAGCGACCTGCAGCGCTACGCCTTCATCTCAGCCGTGTTCATCTTTGTCTTCTTCTGCATCCCCTCAAGTAAGCGCAGTGTGTATATCTTGCCGGCGTACCCATTCATAGCGATCCTCGCTGCGGAGAGTTTTGCCGTGTGGGGTGAGCGTTCGAAGCGACTCATGGTGGCGATGTCAAAGACGCTCATGTGGTTTTCGTTTTGTATCGCCGGATTGGTCACGTTCGGGCTCCTGGTGCCTGTCTCCGCCGATGTGGCTCGGTTTGGTTCGTCTCTTCTCGCAAGCGTGTCCATGTGGCGCGTTGGAGTGCTCGTGGTCTTATGCGTTTTAATGGCGCGCGTTTCGCGAGGATGTTTCGCGAAGGACGAAGCTCAACGACTCGCACTTTCCCTTATCGGAGCGGTTGTTATCTTGAGCGTTTCGGCAGCGGAGCCGGCTTTCTTTCAACTCTCTCAACGCCGGTGGTTGAGGTCCCCCGAGTTCAATCGAACGATAGATATGTCGAAGTATGATCGATTGTACTCGTTCGGATCCGAGGCTTACGCTACGAGTTTCTACCTTAAGAAGCCTTTCTTCGCCGCAACACCGGGACTTTCATCGGGCTCGCTCGTTGTCGTGGAGGAGAAGAACCTCGAGCGTCTCAAGCAACAGATCGCGCCTAACGTGCGAGAGGTCGCTCGCTTTTCGTCGGGCTTAGAGCCATCCAAGAAGAGCGTGCTTTTTGTCGAGATTCTGTAGCTCCCGCCATCGCCTCAGGGCTAGGGAAGGTGATGGGAGGGCAAAAGAAAAGGCCCTCGCATCTCTGCGAGAGCCTCTTTTGTTCCTCGACGAGGACAAGCTCGTATTACCAGCTCGACTTCGTAAGGCCTGGGATGAGTCCCTTGTGAGCCATTTCACGGAAGGTGATACGGCTGATCATGAACTTTCTGTAGATTCCACGAGAACGTCCGGTCAACTGGCAACGGTTGCGGATACGCTCCTTAGCGCCGTTACGAGGCAACGACTGAAGCTTCATGCGAGCCTGAAAACGCTCCTCATCGGAGAGCTTAGGATCGATAGCCTTAGCGCGAAGCTCAGCACGGATTGGAGTTTGGTGCTTAGCCATCTTGATGCGCTTGTTGTTGCGAAGTACTGAGCTTTTCTTTGCCATACGAACTGTCTTACTAACTACTACATACCACCCGGTAAACGGTGAGGTGGTTCTTCAAAACTATGCTCCCGATGCACGGAGTGTGAAACGTACAGAGCCTCCGAATACTATCACAACTTTAGGGAGTGTCCATAGCAGGCAAGCTGTTGATTTTACGAGGGTTGTCGACTTCTTGCTCCTTCTCGGATGGAAAAAAGCAGGATAGAGGACATCAGAATAAGGGCGGCGCTCACGAGACTCAGGGTTTGAATGTCGAAATCCCCCAGGAGCGCGAAAGCGGTCATCGGCGCAATCAGTCCTCGGATGCCGGTAAAGAAGGTATGCACCGCCATGTAGTCGGCGACCCGTTCAGGTGGCGCGAATTTGGTTACCCAGAGGGTCCACGCGACATC
>JAIXPR010000340.1 GCA_027486155.1 Pseudomonadota bacterium
CGAGATCGCGAAACGTGACTTTGTGGTAGAACCTCTCGCCGAGATCGCCGGAGAGTTCACGCATCCTGTCCTTGGCAAAACCATGAGGCAACTGAAGGAATCGCTTGTGGATAGCGGCGCGGAGCGCTTTGTCATGCGCACCTTTCCCTTTGAGAGATAGCGATTATTTTATAAAGCGGCGCCAGTCCGGTATCGCGGCTGATGGCTCGGCCAACGCTTGACGTTGCGTTGTGACGTTGTGAACTCGTAGGTAGGTCGGAATAGTACCTGGCATATCACGCACTGCGACCGCCCCTATCTGAGCGGAGTGGCGATCCTTCTCCTGTGTATCACTATCTCCCAAAAGTTTCAGAAAACCTTTTCGGGAACATCCGAGTAAAGCGCCACCTTGAGGGACGGGCAGCGTGCCGAAATCTTCAATAACGCTCCAGGAGACGAGAGGGTCACTACTCAGAAATGCTCCCATTCCCGGATCCGCGATAAGTCTACTCGACTCGATCCCAGCTTGAACGCACACCTCAATCGTTTGTTGGATCCAGCCGGAGATCTGCGTCACGGCCGTATCGAGTGACACTCCTTGGTCAAAGATGTGAGCGCCACTATGCGGATTAAACATGAAGATGTAGGCGCCGTTGCTACGAGCGATCGTTTCAAGCATCTCTGGATCCCGCTGACCTGAGATATCGTTGATGAACGAAGCGCCGCAGCCGAGTGCTCGGCGAGCTACTTCGGCATGGTGGGTATCAACCGAGACCGGAATGCGCTTCGCGAGATCTTCGAGGATAGGGGAGATCCGCCTCCACTCCTCCTCGATGCCTGGACAGATCGACCCTGGCCGTGTGGAGTCTCCTCCGATATCGATGATATCGGCCCCGTCATCAATCATACGACGACCACGTTCGAGCAGCTGGTCGTGTGATATCGTGCCAAGTCCGTCGGAGAAGCTATCCGGGGTGCAGTTAACAATTCCTACGATCTTGGTTGCCATGTAGTATCGTGTGTCGCTCCTTTTATTCGGCCTCTTGGTCCTTGTGATGGTAAGACTGATTGAGTTTGAAGGATAGTCTTTAGGGCCGTACTGGTATCGTTGTTAGGCTAAAAAATCTGAGACTGGACAATTGATTACGCTAATACCCTCACATGCGCTAAGCTCCCTCGGGGAGTCTGGGTGACTCACAGGAGGTGGAGTCCATGCGAAGGCCGTCATTTGCCGCCATAGTTGTGTGTCTATATGCCCTCGCCGGATGTGACGGAGGTGGGGGAAGTTGCCCATGGGACCGACCTTCCTGTTGCGACAATGTCCTCTTTGGGTGCGGACCGTTCGACCTCCCGCAAGGGTGCTCGTGTGGGGATTACTTCTCCCGCTCATTTCAGGGAGCTCCGCTTCAGTCGCAAGCTGGACCCGCTCTTCGTACTCTCACTACCACAGAGGGGACATGGCGGGTGACGCTCACGAAGACCGGCGATGGGTGTTCCTACCTAAAAAAACAAACCACAGCGACCGTTCTCATTCGGGAGCGCAATCAGCAGGTGAGTCTCAAGTTACTTGGATTCGTTACGTTGCGAGGAAATCGAGTTGGCCGAGCGGTGAGAACCCGTGGGCGGCTCAAGGCACCGCTCTCTCGGTGCGCGGCGGATATAAAGAGCGATATCAATCTCTCAAGCTTACGAGCGGGAAGCATATCGGGCGCGGTGAATGTATCGTGTGTTCGTCAGGCACTCTCGTGCTCCGCTACCTATACCGGTAGCATGAAAAAGCTGTAGGTGCGGACGAGCGATGTGTGATGTGGGCGATCTTTGCCGATAGTGTGCGCGTATGTTTTTAGTTCAAAGTCCTAAGTGTTCGATCGTTGAGTCATTCTCCTTGAGTAAGTATGGGGATCTCAAAGGCGGAGGTGATCGACTCATCCTCGGATGTCGATTTCGGGGAGTGGTTGACGCCGCGACCGAGAAATTCGGCAGAACGTGGGTACTGTCTGGTCAGGAGATGTCTGGCGAGCGAGCTATAGCGACGGTGTTGGGCCAGTACCTCACCGACAGCGCGGAGCCTCTGTGGGACGTTCTCAAGGCCGTGCAGCGTGAGCTTCAAGAGGCCGCCGTCGGTAGTGGTATCGATCTTACTCAACCGGGGGCATCGCCCCTTGCCTCCCTCGTGATTTTTGATTCGTACACCCGCACCCTCTATAACCTCGGTGATTGTTCGTACGGAATGGTCTCTCCTGAGGGCTTTCGCCCCGTGTATAACGAACGACGTGTGGATCGACTGGCGGCTCACCGACGGGCGGAGGTCCTCGCGGAGCATCTTGAACGGGAGGGGGGAGTCGTTGCGGGAGATCCGGGGCGAGCGGCTATTTTAGAGAGTCTCAAGGAGGCTGCATTCTTGGCGAACGCCAATCCCCTTCAATATTCCATGCACGATACCCTCTATGGCGCGCCCAAGAGTGACCTGGTGTATCCCGTCTTCGACGTGACCTCGACTCCAACGCTCTCGCTCCTCTCGATTACGAAAGGCACGACCGGACTCGTTCTGAGTAGCGATGGCTATCCGAGGATCTTTCCGACCCTCCACGAGAGTGAGGCGTACCTCGAACGCTCCCTCGCGGTGGATCCGCTGCGAATCGGAGAGCATCCCTCGACGAAAGGTTCGGCGCCGGGTGCCGTTAGCTACGACGATCGAACCTACCTGAGACTTTCGCTCTAGCGCGCTCTCACCACATCTTCGTGAGGTGCATCTCAGGCGAGGTCGAACACAATAATTTCAGAGGAGTCGCCGCTTCCTTTTATCGAAACGACCCCTGGTTGCTCAAGAGCGACCGCGTCTCCGCCCGTAACCTCGGTGCCGTCTATGACGCACATTCCCTTGACGACGTGGACCCACGCTCCTCGACCCTCTTGCAAAGTATGAGAGACCTCGCCAGCGGGAGAGAGTGAGCAAACGTACACGTGGGCGTCTTGGCTAATAGGTAACGCCTTGTCGGTGTCCTGCTTACGACCCGCTACCCGAACTAATCGGTCGATCCGATCCGCAATAGGAAATTCATGTTGCGCGTATGTGGGTGGAAGACCAACCGTTTCGGTTTCTATCCAGATCTGAATAAGGTGTACGGGAGTTGTTGGAGAGGAATTGAACTCTGAGTGCCGGATGCCACGCCCAGCTGACATGACCTGCACCTCTCCGGGTCGTAGAACCTCGCCGTGACCCAGACTGTCCTTGTGCTCAAGCGCTCCATCGACAACGATGGTGATAATCTCCATGTCTCGATGACCGTGCATGCCGAAGCCCTTGCCAGGCGCTATAATGTCATCGTTGATGACGCGTAGCGTACGAAACCCCATGTTGCGTGGGTCGTAGTAGTCGCCGAATGAGAATGAGTGGCGGCTGTAGAGCCATCCTATGTCGGTAAGTCCCCGGTCGTTAGCTTTTCGAACGTACATACACACCTCTGAGAATTCCTATCTGAGACAGTAAGTGCGCGCTCCAAGGAATTCAAGCGAAGATGGCTGAAAACCGTTCGACCATCGCCTAGCTCAGGCCGCGACGTACCAGCTTCTCGATGGACGGTTGCATAAGGGCCTCAAGCGCTTTGCCCGGCTCCCCCGCTCCGGCGTGGAAGCGGAGTCTGTGAAGCAACACGAATGGCGCCATATAACGGAGGTCATCCTCGGTCGCGTGGGAGCGACCGTTGGTAAGAGCCCACGCCTTTACGGCGCTCTGAAGCATGAGGGCAGCTCTCGTCGAGGCTCCAAACTGAATCATCGGATTTCCACGAGTGGACTGGACGATATCGATAATAGCCTGCCGGAGCGGCTGTGCTATGTGAACCTCTTCGCATGCCTTGCGAGCGTCGAGGATATCACTTCGCGTGCACACCGGCTCGATAGAGACCGAAGAATCCCTAATTGAGGCGTGATTCTCGAGGATCTCGCATTCAGTCGCGCTGTCAACGTACGACATCGGTACCTTGAGAAGGAATCGATCGAGCTGCACCTGAGGAAGGGGATACGTACCCGCGATATCCAACGGATTTTGTGTCCCGAGCACGAAGAAGAGCTGATCGAGTGGACGGGTGACGTTGTCCATCGTGACCTGCTTCTCGGCCATACACTCAAGGAACGCCGCTTGCACCTTGGGGCCCGTTCGGTTGATCTCATCCGCGAGTACCACGTGCGCGAACACGGGCCCGTGCATGAAATGGAACTGCCCTGTCTTCGGATCGAAGATATTAACGCCGAGAACGTCGCCCGGTAGCATATCCGGCGTGAACTGAATTCGCCGGAACGGAACGATAGGATCGGACGCGAGCGAGGGGTATCTATTTCTGCCAGCGTCATCCGCCGAGATCAGACGGCCTAACGTTTTTGAGAGGGTCGTCTTTCCGGAGCCCGGATAATCCTCAAGAAGCACATGTCCGTCGGCCACTAGGGCGGCGACAACAAGACGGACAGTGTCTGAGCGCCCACGAATAACCTTCTCTAGGGCTGTGCAGAGCTTGAGGACTGTGGCGCTCGCCGCGGTAAAGTCTTCAGTTTGGACCGACATTTCGTATCTCCTCTCGAAATAGGACATCAGATAATTTGTTTACCACTTCACCTGGGGTGCTTCCCTCCGCGAGCCGATTTTTGCTCGACTGTCCGGGGCATGAGAAGCGAAGCGCGAGCTTCCCAGGGGTGCTTGGATCCGCTGCGGTAATTGAGCATAGACTACCCTCGCCCGTAGCTTCTCGAAAGGGGCCCGCTTCGAGCGCTGAGCGCAACGAATAAGGATCGGAGCCTACGTCGATCCTCACTGGGAGTCGGAATCCGTAATTTCGGAGCTCCGGAGCCGCTGTGTAGAAGACGCGGTAGGCGAGCTCCCGGTAGCGCTCAGAGTCGGTCGCAAGGGTACTCATCCTGCGTAAGGTTGCGTGGGTCTTGAGCAGTGTGTCGAAGCCCTCGCGCCCCCGCTGCATGACTGATTCAAATTTCTCGTTTGATGCGCTTGGGAAGAGCCACGACATCTCGTTTTCAGCGAGGTAGGCGTCGTAGAAGCCCCCAGCTATCACGCGAGGATCCTTGGCCCTCTGTGCCTCTATTCTTCGAGAAAGCGCCGAGCTCGATAACCCAGCGAGGGCTTCACCGAGGGTAGGATACTCTAAGAGGCTGTCTGTATTGCGAATGGTTAAGTCCTCGATGTCGTGAAGATCGTCGATTAGGATCTGCCGAGCGCGTCTCATCAACCACCACGCTCGGATACTATTGGAGGCGATCGTTTCCTTTTGCTTGGCCCACTCGCGCCACGTTTCGGGGTGATGGAACCGAAGGAGATTGTTCTGACGAAGGAGGGCCTGCGCGAGTGAGATTGTCGCGGCTACGAGCAGGTCGTCCTGGTTGGTGCCGATCTTTCCGAACCACTGCGTACCTTGAAGAGCCGTTTCAAAACGTGTAATCGCGCGGTCGACGTTGCCGGTATGCAGATCGATTCGGCCTCGCGCCAGATTCACAAGCGCGGCGTGCTCCTCGTTGTTACGCAGTGGGAACTGCGCGATGCACCGTTGAAACGCGTCCATAGTGGAGAGCGCCGCGTTAGTCTTTAACTGCTCGATGTAGAGCAGCGTTAGGTTGAGACTTGGAAGGACATGCTCGCATCCATCGGGGAGGCTCGTCGCGCGAAGAAACGTGGATTCCGCCTTCACATCATCGAAGATCTCCTTGTACACCTCTCCAGCGTTGTTAAGGGGCGTGGCTGGTTGTCCGTCGGAGCCTTGAGAGAACTCGTACGCGATCGCTTGGCGAAAGACCTCAAGCGATTCCTGAGGTTGATCGTTCATCGAGAGAAGGATGCCGAGCATGTTGAGCGTTCGGCCACTCTCAGCTCCGGAAAGGAGCCCCTCGCGGGCTACCTTAATCGCCTCTGGGAGACGACCAAGCTTCATCAGAACCCAGGAGCGCGCTCCGGGATACCACTCGGCGTGGTATCCAAATCGGTGATACTCATCGAGGGCGTCAAGGGAGCCTTGATAGTTGTCGAGGTTCAATCGGCACTGACTCAGATAGTAGATGAGGTTGCCGTGCTCCAGCTGCAAGAGGTGTGATTTGTATGGGGGCTTGCCGTTTTTCTTCTCGAAGAGCTCCTGTGCCCGTCTGATATACTTAAGCGCCAACCGATAATGGCCGACGTGGATCAGATAGTATCCAGAGAGCAGATAGTACGCCCTATACTCCTCGGGATCTTTTTGAATAGCTTTCAAGAGCTTCGTCCGCGCGTCGAGTGGTCGAGCGGTGGCGAGAAGGAGTGATGCTTCACGAATGAGCTCCTCGGCTGTTTTATTCTTGTCATCGGTTGATGGCGTAAGCTCATCGAAGCCGAAGATGTCGAACGGATCAAAGGGATCGTCAACGCTCTTCTCCTGGGAAGGTGGCTGTTGAGCGTCCTGCGCGAAGGTCTGTACCGGAGACAGGAGGAGCGCGAGACAGCAAAGAGGCGAAAGGTACTTGGTTACCATGTACCACCCCCGAGCGCGTTCGTTATGGAGGATGGATTGAGAGCTGTAACCACGCGGCGCCAAAGAGGCACTCCAGCAAGCCGCTTGTGAGCTTCATGTATTGCGGCCGCTACTTCCTTCTTATTGAGGGATGGGTGCGCGGCGTACGTTGAGTGGTTGACCAAATCCGTTATTGGGAGAAGGACTCGATCCGGAGAGCGGAGGGAAAATTGGTGACGGGTTTCACCAAACGCTCGACTGATACCGCGATCGTAGAGAAGCGATGCGACAGAGATATACCCCCACCGCGCTGTTCCAGAGGCCGTCGGGGCGAGTCGCCATCCGTGCCGAAGGGTAACTTTAACGAGCACAAGGAAGACGCCACACCCGAGCGCTGCCCAGAGGATGATCTCTTTATTCGGAATCCATGTCGCCTCAGGATCCTCCATGCCGGGCTCGTTTTTCGTGGATTCTGAAGGGAGTATCTCCTCGCCTGGTTCGAGACTGCCCATGAGCTCCTCAAGGAGCTTTGTGTCGACCTGCGTATCGGCGTGGCTCTCCACCTGATCGGGTTGCACATCAAAGGGTACCCATCCCGTTCCCTTGATGTACGCCTCAGCCCACGCGTGCCGATCGCTCATGCGCAGAAGAATGTGTCCATCTTTTGCCTGACTTAAATCGGTGAGGTATCCGGTGCCGATACGCGCGGGAATGCCGAGGGCGCGAAACATGTATACCAGGGCGTGGGCGAAGTGTACGCAGTACCCGCGGTGGTCACCAAAAAGGAAGGGAACTACAGGATCGGACTGCGGGTCGACGTTGTGATTCGGCGTGAGGGTGTAGATAGACGTGCGGTTCAGGTAACTCGTGAGGGCGTTGATCTTCTCGACAGGATTGGTGATACCTTTTGTAAGCTCCTCCGCGAGCTCTTTGTATCGTTTATCAGCGTGTAGTTGGAGGTAATGGCTCTTTACCTCTTCCGTCCATCGTGGGTCTCCAACTTCAAGATTGCTGAGTGATGAGAGTGGGAACGCTGGCGCGACGGAGTAGGCCCGATACGCGCTCTTGAAACGGGTAGGGTTAGGGTTTTTCAGTTGAACGATAGAGAGTGGGTAGTCAACCGCGAACGCTGAGTCGTGGTCCGCGAGGGTGTAGATCGACTGAATGAGTGGAGTCCGAGGAGCGAGCTCCGTATCCTCTTTACCGGTAAAGGTCGATTGAGGAGAGACCACCGGCAGGTCGGTATCGAATGCTCGTCCCGCGAATACCATCTCCTTGCCACTGAACTGGGAGAGGGCGCTCTCTCTCAGATAGAGCATCGGACTGAATGGATTGTCCGAATAGTCGCCCTCGAGGCGAATCAGTCCGGCGGGCTGATTGGTGCTGCCAAGGGCGGACTGAAAGGTGAGGGGACTGACTCCGAGGTTCTCTCCCATACCCACACCGTTCGAGACCCGAGCGAGCATCGCCGTGTTGTAGTGTTGGTAGAGAGCCGCTTGCACGACGTAGATGACTCCGCCGAGCGTTAGAAGTAGGAGAGCGGAGAATACTAATCCCCGACGTGAGCGGCTGAATTGAACGTTGACACCTTCCGCGCGTGGCCGCACCGCTTGTGAAGCGAAATAGAGGTAGCACAACATAAAACCGAGAACCGCTGAGCCCACGACGATGAGCATGGAGAGGTGCGGTATTCCAAGACGCCACGCGAGTGATGAAACGATCTTGGGGCGGTCAAAGTGATAGTTCCGATGCCCCGCGAACACCATGATAGCGACAGCCGCGAGTACAATCGCCTCAAGGGTCACAGCACCTCGAGCTCGCCAGAATAACCAGGTGGCGCCGGCGGTTATAAACATCGCCATGAGGCAGAGTTGAGCGTGAAGCTGAAGTCGGGATATCGAGAAGTAGTCGGGTGTGATTCCCGAGAGGGTGTAGTTAAAGATACCAAACACGAGGGAAACGAGCGTTGTGGCAGCGGCGAACGCGAGAAGGAAGGCGAGGTTGGTGACCCGTGTTTGGGCTATTCGAGAAGCGGCAACAACGCCGAAGATACCACCGAGCGAAATGAGAAACGGGGATGTTCCTAACGGCTCCATCGTGTTGAGGAGGTATGCGGCAAGGATAACACCGATGGATCGGAATATCAGAACAGAGCGGTACCATGGGATATGAGGGGAGGAGAGCCAACTTCGTATCATACATGCACCTCCCATTGTCGAAGGAGGCATCCTGAGAGGAAGGAATGATAGTTTTTGGCGGAGGAGACTGGTTCAGATGAGCTCTCCGGTGTGACGATGAGGTGGGAAAGCTTTCCAAGCTTGGTTGGGGAATTCGCGGATACAACGGTCGATGGTTTGGAGAGGCAGAAAACAGGGGCTATCCCTTGCACGCTCAACCATGCGGCGAGATCCTCAATCTGTTTCGCCTGGCCAGGGATGGAAAGGCGTTCGGCGGCGATGAAGAGAAGGAGCTTGTTGACCTTCAGGCTCGGAGTGAGTTGTCCGCAGTAATCAAGGAGAGCCGCGGTGTCTCGTTGCAGATGTTCAACCTCATCCGGCGTCGTATCCCAAATCGAGTCGATGAGGATCTCCTTTAATTCCTCAGGAGAGTGCGCGGTCGGGCGTCCATGCGCTCCCTCGCAGCTCGCTATGATCTCAAGATTGAGACGCGTAAGAGATTCGGTGTACGCGACCGCTTGGGAGCACGCTTTGTCTCCTTCCTTTCCCGCGATGATAAACATCACCACGAATCCTTCCGGAGTCATCGACGCTTCGGGGTGTCGCGAGAGAAGCTCTCCGCGTTTCGCGAATGCCTTCCACACGATCTTCTTAACGCCATCGGAGGGATGATAGCTCTTAATGTCGAACGGCTCCCCTTGCCTGTTATAAAGATCGACCATCATCTCTCCTGGGCGTTGCGTGGAGCTCAGAACCGGGAGGTGAGAGTCGTGGGTGGGCACGGGAGCGATCGTGACAGCTGTTTGTTGGGGAATAGTCCAGGAGAAGCGAGTGAGTCCAGTGACATCGCGAAGTGTGCACTCTATTCCTCGAATATCCCACTCTCCTCTGTGCGGAAACATAAGATCAAGGTGTACCCGGCGAGCGCTCTCCCAAAATCCAGACACACGCACCAAGGCCGGTGACGCGCCCGGCTGCTCGAATACCAGCCGCATGTCGAGTGTAAAGAGAGGAGCGATCTTCGCTCTGTTAAGGACCATGAAGACCCGCACGGTTTCGCCAGACACCCCGGGGTGCTCCGGTGTCGCGATTGCGGCCGAAAGGTATCGTTTGAGTGCCACGCCGTGCAGGACAACCATAGCCGTGGCCAATAGGATCACCACGAGTAGGGCATAGGTAAGTGAGGCTGAAACGATGTCGGTGCTCTCCCTGACGGGGCCGAGAAGGAGAACGAGAAGGAGGAGGAGAGCCGCTACACTTCGACCACTGAGGGGGCCGAGACCTGGTTGTTGTCGGTAGGTGTGGAAAACTCGCCGCAGAGCCTTGAGGGCCTCTAAGAGCGGGCGCTTTTTATCTATTGATGTAAGTTTCTTAGGGGGGTTTTCCACAGATTTTTTCGGCTTGTTGATACGTGTTGAAAACCTCAATGAGTGTACTTCGAAAGCATCTGTAGTAGCCTCGCCGAGATACGGACTATCTTGTCGAAAGTACGCACAGTCCTGTTAGGTTACCAACGACTATGACGAAGGGAAAGCAGCAAGACACCGAACCCTCCTCAGGCGATATCCGGCTGCGACGATCCACCCTTATGTCCGATGACGGTTACGCGCAGCTCGGTTCCCCTTTAAAGCAGGGAGAGAGGCCTCCTTCGGGCCGTGAACAGGTGTTTGTAAATCCTCGCCCCCCTTTAACTTGCCGGCTTCGAATAGTCTCCACCCCGCTAGGAATGATGGCTCCGCCGCTCATGGCGACCTTTGGCGTGGACGAAGCCTTGATAGATCTTTTCTTGCAAGGAGCCCAGCCTCGCTGCTCACGGTGTCATGAAGTAGCCCAACGCTCTGATTCGCTTGATCCGAATCGTTGGCCGAGCGATGGGTATGTCGCCATCGTGGTTGATGGCATCGAAGCTCAGTTCCCTCTTGAGGAGCAATGTGAGCTACTAGACGCGGAACGAGCGGTTATTGATGGTCACTTGGTGAGAAGAGAGGATATCGCGGGTCGAGAAGGGGAGCCGGTTTTAAATCTCCAAGCCGCTTCCCAGTTCTCACAGATTGCTCGTGAGGTTGAGCTCTGGCTCTCACGCGGAGGAGCTCCGATTCGCCTCATGCACTACCCCTCACGTCATGAGGCCGGGAGTGAAATTCAAAAGCTTTTTAAGGAGTGGCGCTGTGCGCGGTGCGGGGAAGCGTATCCCATCGCCTCTCGTCAACGGATTGAGGACGCGCCCCCCTGCACGCGATGTCGAGGAGAGGGATGGTTATTGGTTGAGAATGACCGATTCCTCGCGTGCGAGGATTGTGACGCGTTTGGTCGAGTCAGTGATGTGGCTCACTACGAGGTGGCGGGAACGTTGCTGAAAGATGTATCACAGCTCTCTTTTCAAGGTGTTCGTGACTACCTCAGGGAGACGCCGGTCGCCGGCATGAGTGAACTCGCTGCTCGGGTGGAGTGCATCTGCGAGGAGGGGTTCGCGTTGTATCCGATCGCTTCTCCGGTTGATTATCTATCAAAGGGCGAGCGTGTGGTCGCGACGATCGCGTCGGCGCGCCTCTCAGCTATCTCAGAGGTTGATCTTGTGGTGGATGGAGGTGCCATCGGAGCCCCCGGGTCGTGGTGCGCTTCATTGAGTGAGCGAAACCATCTTCCGTCCCTTCAGCTCGTCAGGCCTACAAACTCCGTGTGTGAGCGTTTGTCTCCAGCGTTAGAGGAGGGGGGGATCCTCACACTTCGGGATGTGGAGATTGGGCCACTCGGCATTCCCTCCATTTCATTCGCTGTCGGCGAACTGTCCACGGTGCAGGGCGCTCCGGGAACGGGCAAGAGCCTTCTCCTTGCCGAGATCGCCCGCCGATTCTCTAAACGGAAAAAGCTGGCGCATCTGGCCTCCTTTGGCGCGCTCAAGAGATGCTCGCACCTTGAAGCGGAGCGAGATGGGGAGGGAACGGTGATGGATCTCTTAGGCATCGCTTCCCTCGTCGCGGAGCAGGCCGCGCGCTCGCGACGCGCTCGAGAGCTCGGCCTCCTTAAGGATGACTTCATTCGCGCGGGGTCAAAACATCGGTGCGCCTCGTGCGGCGGAGTCCCGGCCTTGGATGAGGAGAGATGTGGGGTGTGCGATGGGGCGTTGTTTGATCGCGCCGTTGGGGAGGTTGTTGTAAACGACCTAGCGTTCGCCGATCTCTTGCGAGGGCCCCTCACCTGCGCGAGCGCGGCATTGTGGGCAGATGATGAGCTCAGCGTTGTGTTCGGTCATCTTCCCGAGGAGCTCAAGAGCTCTGTATCGCTGTCGACACCGGCGCGCGCACTCAGTCCGGCCGTCCGGCGATTTCTGTCGATAGTAGGGCCGCTCGCTCGAATCTTAGCCGGACCGAACTCCCTCAAGGGTGAGCTTGTGCTGATCGATGTTCCGTTTGGCACCACGGCACCGTATCAGGATATTGTAATACAGCGTATCAAAGACTTGCGCGCTCGAGGGGGGACAATAGTCTGCGCTGGCGTGCCTGAAGCTCTCGAAAATCTCTTCTCCTCTGTGGTACGGTTACGACTCATTCCGCGACCCACGAGTGAGGAGCGAACGCGTCGTTTTTTAGACATTCGTATGACTCCGAAGAGTGAGTGTATCGTCGACAGACAGGGGGAGATGTGAGCGAGCGAAAAATTACACGACAAGAGTTACGAGACATCCTCTATCGACGTCGTTACGCGGTTCCGAACGCGGTAACGATCGGCAACATGTTTTGCGGCTTTCTCGCCATCATGTACGCCTCGTCTGGTCGACTTGAGAAAGCGGTGATAGCTGTTCTCATCGCAATCCTCCTCGATGGGCTTGATGGTCGAGTCGCTCGGCGTCTTAACGCCACCTCGAAATTCGGCATCGAGTTCGACTCATTTTCTGATGTCGTGTCTTTCGGTCTCGCGCCCGCGGTGATGATGTACCACTGGGCATTTCACGCCCGAGCGGATGAGTTTGGAGTCGCGGTGACCTTCTTGTACGCGCTGTGCGCCGCAAGTCGTTTGGCGCGATTCAACATCTCAGCCGAGAACCTAAAAGGCTTTACCGGCTTGCCTACCCCCGGCGCGGCTGTCTTTGTTGTCTCTGTCATCAACACAGCGCCTTATCAGCACCACTCTCTTTTGATATCTGTCGTAGGTACCGTGGTGATGTTGACCATGGGATACCTCATGGTTTCCACAATCGAGTTCTTCAGTATCAAACAGTTCAAGCTCGCCGGTGTGAAATTGAAGGGGCGTTTGCTCATCGGCTCGTTAATAGCGCTGATCTGGTACTCCCCACCGAACGGACTGCTGGCGCTCGCGTTTCTCTACGCGGCAAGTGGTCCGTTTGGACGTGTCCGAGACTCCCTGCCTTCGTGGATATCAGGTCGCGGTGGCCAGAAAGCTACTGACGCGAATAGCAAAGTTATCGCGTTCAAGTAGGTATTCCCCCCATGATGTTCATGAGCTGAAGAGCGCGTATAAGATACGTGACGATCGTGCCATCGCTTAGGACGTATGGTACATCGTCTTTCGAGAGAATCCCACGGTGTACGCCCTCCGCGGCTAGCGCCGCGACCTCCCTCCATTCGACAAATTCCTGTTTGAGGATGGTCGCGAGGTCTAGATTTCCCTGTCCGTACAGTTCTGTGAGTTCAAAGACAGTCTCGATGAAATGGCTATCAAGGTCTCCGTGTAAGCCGATCGGAGTGGCCGTCATGGAAGGTTTTGTTGTGAGAAAAATCGTCGTGGCTTTGGCGATGATGGGATTTGAGAGAAGCAAGGGCAGGTCTCTCGTCGCGACCCTTCCTGCGCTGCATGCCATCGCGATTGAGATGATATCCGCCGCCTCGACCGCTCTCCGGAGTTGATTCTCCTGCCTTTCAACGAAAGGGTACTCCTCAAGCGGCGCTGGGGTGGTTGTAAAGTCAGGAAGAAGGCGTGAAAGATGATCGGCTATCTTTTTTGCCGGAAGCGCTTCTTTGCTCAGATCTCTGAACAGAGCCATATACCCCCTGCGTTCGACGTCGATGCGACCGGCTCAAAAGAGCATCGGAGCGCGCTCGCGCGATGTGAACGGGGTTCAATCTAGGCGGCCGGCCGTACCGTGTAGATATTAATAGGGAAGAGATTGAGCCATACTCTCTCCCGCTTCAGGTAGCTGATGTACCCAGAATCCTTGAGGTACCCATGAACCTGAGCGATCCTATCTCGTCTCTCTGGCGCGCCGACCGTCTCGTTGAACTTCCGAACACCGATGTATTCATAGTAGGTCATCAGGGTGTTGGGTGAGCTGATCTCGCGCAGCTTGCCAAAGATAGAACGGACAGTCTCAAGGTCGAAATTAACAAATGGAAGGGCGCACACGATGATGTCGTATACCCTGTCACCGGGAAGGTCCTGTGCCGCGCCGAGGAAGAAGGAAACCTGATTTCGTACCCGCTGATAGTGCTCATCTTTTTCGAGGGTATCCTTCAAGCTCTTCATGAAGCGAGGATTGATCTCGCAGATGGTCAGGTGGTCACCTGGGCGCATCTCTCGAAGAAGTGGCATCGTGACTGAGCCTGTTCCGGGACCAAGCTCCAATATGTTCTTGGGGGCACGCTCTGGGGCGCGTAACGGGGTAATTAGCGCCTGAGCCGCCCACCGGGAGGTCGGAAAACACGCTCCTGTGGTTTTGAACTCCAGCAAAAACTCTCGAAGAAAGACGAGGTTTTCCTTAAACATACCCTTTCCTAGCGTCCTCTACACAGTTGCGGCTCCGATGACTGAGCGGTTTGCTAAGCGCACCGTCCGCGACAAACTCACCTGGGTGGTTATGGTACCTTTGTTTAGCGAGTCGCTTAACGGGAATCCCGTTCAAGATCGCTAATCCGCAGGCGTAAGTTCCTGAGTTTCTTTCAGGCTGAGGCTGCTTACTGTAGTGTTCTCTGTGCATCTGGTCCAGTGCCAACTAAAAATATCTTTCCCACCCTGGGCGAACCTCTAACCCGCTGTGCGTTAGGGGTAGTACTATCAGGCCTCTGCCTGATGTGTATGTGGTCGCTCAGAGCCGAAAGGAGATACAACCAGCTCAATGGTAGGATCGGAGGAGCCCGTAGAGGGCTTAAGTATCTGGAGCTAAATAGTTCACCCCGGCGTCTTGATAGGGTACAAGCATACCTAGGGAAGCGAGGCAAAACCTACCCGTAGCGAGAAAGTGGAGGTTGGGTTGATATTTGACTTTCAGCGCGTGAAAAAAACCGCAGGTGTATCCGCCGAGATACACTGAGAATTTTTTCACGCGCTTAAAATTGAAGAGCGACCCAAGATCCGTTTTCGCAGCAGGGAGGGGTTTTGCCTCGCTTCCCTATGTTGTCAGTATGATAACTCGCCCGAGGGAGGGCACGGAGAAGCACATGGATAAAGTAGCGCTGTGGGGACGTTTCAAGGCTAGGCTCATACATGATGCCGCGTCAGGTTTCTCCCTCGATACCAGCCGCCTCGGATACGACGACGAGTATCTGGCCCGCATGGAGCCCCAGATGAGGCGAGCTTTCGATGCTATGAAAGCTCTTGAGGCGGGAGCGATCGCCAACCCGGATGAGAATCGCATGGTTGGCCACTACTGGCTGCGCAACCCAGAGCTGGCGCCAACGAAAGAGATAGCGGCGGAGATACGCGAAACGATAGCGGCCATAAAGAAATTCGCCGCCGATGTGCACGGTGGCGCAATCGCTCCTCGTTCGGGAGGGAAGTTCTCTCATGTGTTGGTAGTTGGTATCGGAGGTTCAGCGCTAGGCCCTCAATTCGTTAATCAAGCGCTCAGCTCGGCCACCGATCCGATGACCGTTTCCTTTTTCGACAACACGGATCCTGACGGAATGGCGAAGGTTCTCTACTCATTGAAGAGCCTCGAACGGACCTTGGTGGTTGTCATCTCAAAATCCGGCGGGACCAAAGAGACTCGAAATGGACAGCTCATCGCCAAGGCGGCTTTCCAAGCGGCCGGGATTGAGTATGCGTCGCATTTCGTCGCGGTTACCGGTGAGAATAGTGAATTGGACAAGACCGCTCGCGCCGAGGGATGGCTCGCTCGGTTTCCGATGTGGGATTGGGTTGGTGGACGCACCAGTGAATTTAGCGCGGTAGGTCTCCTTCCATTCGCCCTCCAAGGATTTCCGGTCGATGAATTCTTACAAGGGGCGGCGGCGATGGATGA
>JAIXPR010000154.1 GCA_027486155.1 Pseudomonadota bacterium
CGGGTGGGGAGGCTGTTCACAAGGAGTCGTCTATGCAGAGTCACGCTACGCAGCCCACCCCCTACCTCTCGCTTGTTGAAGGGTACATGAACACCATCAAAAGGAACGTTCTTGAATATCCCGGGACCGCTAAGCTTACCGAGCATCTCTGCCTTACCTTTCAAGGCGGCGCCGAGCCGGCACGTGACGCGACCTATCTCTCTGGATGGGAGCTCAAAGGTCCGAGCGGAACTATTACTATCCACGCCTCTATGGCCAACACACCAGGCTCCTCAACGTCGACCCTTCTCACCCTCCGGGTGGCCGGGTGCGCACGCGCTGAGGCCGTTTTCGGAGCGGACCGCCCCCTTCAGAGTACGGTTGAGAACGTTATGCCAACGATCACGAGCTGGATCGACATCGTGACACGACCGGCCGCGGATCCCTTTGCCTCCGTTACGCTACCCAAGGCGACGTAGATACTCTTTGACGAATCCGCCTCCGGTATCGAGCGCCTTGAGCGTAACCGGGGAGCCTTGTAGTCGTTATGGGCACTGGCTCTCAAATCGTGGGAGTTGATCCGCAAGCTGTAGCACTCGCTGGTGAAGTGAGTTCGCCGTTTTGAGCAACGCCTCCTCCGCGGAGTTCAATCGGCCACGGCGAATCTTTATGATTGTTGAGGCCGCAAGCTTGCTGAGTCGAAGGAGCTTCTTAGATCGGTTCTTGATCTCGGCGACATTGGAGCTCTTGTCTGTCGCAGGACATCCCGTGCACAACTTACTCACCTGCGCGAAGCTCGTCCAGATAGTTGTCCAGTTCGCGAGGTAGATACTGCCCGCCTGTGATACGTACGATTTGGCGAGGGCATTGTATGTCGCGCCTCCTTTCAAACGAATAATACGATGCGAGAATGTCCGTACGTTGTCGCGTTGTCGCAACGTCAAATTATCGAGCTCGGCCTGATCGTCTCGGTTGTCCTTATCGTCACAGGTGATCGTTTCAGGTTCGCATCGAGCGGTCACCGGCGAAGCATCGACTACGGCGTCCCCGAGGATCCACCGCAACGTGGAAAAGGTGCCTATCCCGGAGGTCTCGGGGGTGGCGACAGGGATGACCACTTGGAATACGTTTCCGAATCGCCCCCGGAAGAATGTGGTCGGCTGTCCTCTATCGAGCTGTCCTGGGGAGAAATAATTTTGTGCGCCCAGCGGTATCGCGATCGAATTGGTGTTATCGCTCTGGTAGCCAAAATGGGCTAAGAGGTTGCCGTTTTGTAAGACGTCTACACACTCGGCGATCGGTGTTATTTGGAACACGATCGGCGTAGCCGTTTGCGTTGGCGTGAACGTCGCGGTCAAGGTGGGAGTGGGTGTTGGCGTAAACGTCAACGTTGGAGTGAGCGTAGGTGTCGCGGTTCGAGTCGCCGTTGGAGTAGGCGTTGGTGTAAACGTGAACGTCGGAGTTAGGGTCGGGGTGGACGTGTGAGTCGCCGATGGAGTGGACGTTGGGGTTGACGTTGGAGTGGCTGTTGGTGTCGACGTTGGCGTTTCCGTTGGAGTGGTCGTAGGGGTCGACGTTGGCGTCGCTGTTGCTGTCCAGGTACGGGTTACCGTTGGTGTGATTGTCGGTGTGTGTGTGCGTGTTGGGGTCGCTGTTGGTGTCTCCGTTGGGGTTGGGGTAGCGGAGGGGGTTCGCGTGGGTGTCGATGTTGCGGTCGCCGTCGCGGTTGGCGTTACGGTCGGCGTGAGGGTCGCGGTGTCGGTCGGCGTTACGGTTGGGGTGTGGGTGCTGGTCGATGTAGGCGTAGGCGTTGGGGTTGGGGTCTCGACCAGTGTGGCGGCAAAGGAATGGATATTGCCGCACGACAATCCCCATGACGCGGAAAGGGTGGTCGGACTGAGTCGAGAAACGATCTCCCCCTGGATAATAGCGCATCCTCGTGATGACCACCCTCGCCAGCAGGGATAGATGACGCGCGCCGTGACGTTGTAGACACGGGCATCCTTGGAGATGGTGTAGCCGCAGGTCTTGGTACAGGTTTGAGCGGCGGCGAAGTGGTTGTGGCCGAAGATCGACGCGAAGAACGCGAGCACGACGAGTATAAGGTGTCGTGCGGGATGCGTCCTTCGGCGTATGGTGGTCTTCTTCTCGTTCATAGAGCCCTAGCTGGTTGAGGAAGCAGCGTGCGATTGGTGCAGGTGCCCTCTGAGCGCACTCTACTGGCTTTGTGGAATTAGTAAAGAAAACGCCCGGAAAACAGCGAAAAACGAGTTTGTGGATGAACCAATAGAGAGGGATCGAGGGTGTTTGAATTGTACGTATGGGTACTCTTTGCCGACTCAAACGATCGAATTAGCTCGCATGAGGCACGACCTTCAGTCGCGCAGCCACCTTGATTGGTAGGATCGAGATTCGGCGCTGTCACTGACGGGTTGTTGTGCGGTATCTCGACCGGGCGCTATCTGGACATCCTTTGCGATTCGTACCAGTTGCGTTGTCAGTACGGCGTCGACCCCTGCGCGACGTACCGCCTCCGCCGCTTCCTCGGCCAAACCATCCTAGGACTTCTCCACGACTGCACGCCCTGCGTCGCGGAGCACGCGATAGTGAATACGGGAAGAGTATCAGGAGACGATCGTAGTACGGTTTTCTCAACATGGAGAGGGGGGCCTTGGATGGCTGGTATGTGCGCACGTAGCGCTACCGCAGAGGCACCGCCGACGATGTAAGAGGGGCTAGACCACGGGCGTGGCTGGACCGATTGACATCACCTGCATAACGATAGACCCTGACACAGCTGGTGTACGAGGATCAGGATCTCTTATGATGTCAAAGCATGGATTCATCTCCCTAGGTCGTTGGGAGGCGCTCTCTCTCATAATTCTTCTTGGAATCGCCATGCCGCTCAAATATCTGATGGGTTATCCCCTTGCGGTGCGGGTCGTTGGCTCTTTGCACGGGATATTGTTTATGGCCTACGTCGCGGTGGCGCTTTTGTTCGCGCGGCGAGAGGGGTGGAGCGCGATGAAGCTGGTTCGATGTTGGATAGCCTCCTGTCTTCCCTTTGGTACGCTCGTGTTTGAGCGTGAGCTGCGAGACCGGTAGCGTCGGTAGGTCGCCCGGTCTTATGTAAGTTGTATATCCAATAGGTTACGACCTCACGGTTCGGACTCATGAAGTCTGGTATACTGAGGATTAGGGATAGTGGATACCCTTGAGTCATAAGGACTCATAACGGGGGCATGGTGATACGAGAGTCTAATGGACCGATACACAACGGTATAATGCTCGACCCAAGGAGCGAGTCGCTCTCGCCAACCTTCGGTGTGTCCCTTGTCAGGGAGTTGCGGTCCCTTCTCAAAACGGAGCGTGATGGGGCAGGCGATCCGGCGGTAGCGCTGGGCGCTCGGCCCCTCGCCACCATCTTCGGCGACGCCATCTCTTCCGACGGTCCTTCTATTGATATCGCAAGCGCGGTCAGGGGAGTTGAGGTTGGTGGGTTCACCGCCTGGCCGATCTTCATTTCCTACGGTGGCTCAAGCCCTCGGGGTATTTACGTCCCGATCTACAACCGGGAGCAGATAGAGAGTACGCTTAAGGAATTCTACGGCTCGGGCCCCTCGTCGATCCGGGGAGGTATTAACGAGGCAATTCGAAATATCGGTCAGCATGGACACCGTCAACACTCTGTTGTGCACGGTGAATGTCGTTTCGCGCCGGCAGCCCTCTTGACGCGAGAGCTTTCAGTGGCTGGTAGCGACGGGGTAACTCACCGCGTTCTCATGGCGGTTGTGACGGATGAAGGTCCTGGCATAACGCACCCGGAGCGGTCCATGCTGAACGGCGTAGGGAGCGGAGGGGGGGATGATGCCATCGGCATGGGGTTCGAGATGAAAGGTTCGCTCCTCTATCTTGTCAAATCCAATCAGGGTGAATGGAGTCTCTTTGATAGTCTCAATCACTCCAATCCGGATAAATACGCTGGCGCTAAGACCCTCAACACACGCCCTATCGGAGCAGATGAGAAGGTAGAGCGAGTCGCCGCAATCGACCTGCCAGTTCCCTCCGTGGGATGCCAGAAGATTATCTTCTTCGCCCATCCATCCGCGACCGCGGATGAGGCGCGCGGTATTCAGGCCGCGTTATTGTCGGCGCTTGAGCCTCTTCGACGATAGCTCCGGTCTTGAGCGAGCTTATTCAGTAAGGGGCGGAAGGGCGAGGTTCGCGTTTGAAGATTAAACGACTCCTAGCGAAGAGCGACGGTCTTAGCTAGGAGTGCTCAAGGGGGAATTATTTCAGGTTGTTAAGCTCTTTACTCTTCCAGTACTTCGTTCCAGTAATATCCGCGTCCAACATGATGCCGGTTTCAGAGAGCTGATAGTAGGCCATGCCATTCGTAAACTTCGCTTGCGCCTCCACGGTGTTTTTCCCGAGGGTCGCTCCAGCGGTCGCGTCGGCTTGCCATCCCGTATCAATAAAACGGTTAAAAGCGGTTTCGTTCTCGAAGAGGAAGAGTCCTTGGTAGAACTGCAGTCCTGCGCCAACGTTAACTCCAGCGGAGGCGACGTGCATGTAGGTTTTCTTGCCATCCGATTTGCGGATAGCAACACCAACTCCTCCTCCCGTTGTGATAAGGAACGAGGCCTTGCGGGAATCGAACACGCCGTACCCGTAGCTCTTTTCAAAGAGCTCTCGTGCTCCGGCGCTCGACGCGAGAACCTTTGACAGGGTCGATTCCGCGACGGCGTCGATCTTGCGACGAGTGGCGGCTGGGTCGTTGGTACCGGCGATCTCCTTTGCTGTTCCTGATACCCCCTTGCCAACCGCCATCGCTGTATCACCTACGGTCTCGCCAACGTAGCCCGCGGCGTCACCGACGGCGTCGACAGCGTCACGCAGGGGGCCTGCCCACGCGAGTGTCGGAAGTAAAACAAGGCAGGAGATGAGTAGTGGAGCGGTAGTCTTACGTTTCATACGATTGCCTCTGCTAGGACACCCCTTTCAAAACGAGTGCGAAGCGCCATGTCATCATATCCATGGAACGCACGCCAGACCAATCGTGCTCTGGTCCCCGCCTTTGAGCTTGCTCAGCGTGATGAGGCGCAGCGGAAGCCAATATGAGACATCCCTGTGTCAGCTGGAGTCCCTCTTCGTGCCGCCGGTCGGTAGCTCTCGCAGTAGCTTGCGTGGCAGAGGAAGCTGCCCCCCTTGGTAACCCGCTCGGGAGATGTTGGGTTCACAGGATTAAAACTTTGGTCGGGCCCAGAGGGATTGTGGCACGAGTGCTCATCCTTGAGCGAGGTCTCGGTCCGTTTGGTGTAGGTATCAGGTCGATACCAATCGCTGCACCACTGCCACACATTGCCGGCCATGTCGTAAAGTCCATAGCCATTCGGGGGGAACGATTTGACCGGAGCGGTGCCGATGAATCCATCCTCTCCGGTGTTCCGATATGGGAAATCCCCCTGCCACGTATTCGCCATAAACTTTCCGCCTGGCTGAAATTCGTTGCCCCACGGGAACTTCTGCTTCTCTCTGCCACCACGAGCGGCGAACTCCCATTCAGCCTCGGTGGGGAGCCGTTTGCCTGACCATCGAGCGTAGGTGGCGGCGTCGTCCCACGAAACCTGTACGACAGGGTGATTCATTCGGGTCTTGATATCGCTGTGCGGTCCCTCTGGATGTTTCCAGTTTGCTCCAGGCACCCAGCGCCAGAAGTTTCTCATGTCCCCTCGGTCGACGGGGCCATCGGAGGGGGTGAAGACCATGGAGCCCGCGACGAGAAGGCTCTCATCGGGCTTCTGCGATCCGGGTGGAAGTTGTTTCTGTAGCTCCTCCCACGTTGGCGCGCGCTCAGCGGTGGTTGTGTATCCCGTTGCCTGAATGAAGGCCTGAAATTGCGCGTTCGTCACAGGGTGTTTGTCGATCCAGAATCCATCAACGGTGACCTGGTGAGGTGGGCCCTCATTTCGACGGCTACTATCGTCGTCGCTCCCCATGGTGAAGGTGCCGCCCGGTATGAAGAACATCCCCTCATGCGCCGACTGCTTTGCCGCTTTCGGTTCGCAGCTACCAGCGATGGAGGTCACGAGCGTCATGGCGAAGAGGAGGAGGGACGCGCAGAGCTGGATCATATCGGGTCGCTTTAAAACGCATGTTGAGGGTGATGGGTCTGTGCGGAGATTAATGTCACGATCATCCCTCGATGAAAAGAGGGGGGATTGTCTGGGACTCGGTGAAGAAAATTCTTGTCTCGACTGAAAAGATATCAGACATTCGGGACTCCGTTCATTTCACCGTTGAGGAATCCCTTGAGAATGCAATCATTGATCAAAGTCATTATGTGCGGCGCGCTCCTTGCGCAATCCTTTGCGCCGGTAGCCGTTGTTGCTCAGCCGACCAAGAAGAAGCCAAATATCCTTGTCATCTGGGGAGATGATATCGGGCAGTTTAATGTGAGCGCCTATAATAACGGCATGATGGGGTACAAGACCCCGAACATCGATCGTGTCGCTAAGGAGGGAGCGCTGTTTACCGATTGGTACGGTCAACAGAGTTGCACCGCCGGACGAGCGGCGTTCATCACCGGACAATCTCCCATTCGCACCGGACTTACGAAGGTGGGACTGCCGGGAGCCCCCGAGGGTATGAAGAAGGACGACCCAACGATCGCGACCCTCCTGAAGGCTCAGGGGTACACGACCGGACAGTTCGGTAAAAATCATCTTGGTGATCGAGATGATATGTTGCCGACCGAGCACGGGTTTGATGAGTTCTTCGGCAATCTCTATCACCTGAATGCCGAGGAGGAGCCGGAGAATCCCGATTACCCGACCAGCCCCGATTTCAAGAAAAAGTTCGGTCCCCGTGGCGTTATCCATAGCTTCGCTGGTGGCAAGACCGTTGATACTGGGCCTCTCACCAAGAAGCGCATGGAGACCATCGATGAAGAGGTGAACGCTAAGGCGCTCGATTTCATGGATCGAGCAAAAAAAGCGGACAAACCGTTCTTCGTATGGTGGAACTCAACCAAGATGCACATCTTCACGCACCTTAAACAAGGTGTCGCTGGTAAAACCGGGCTTGGAATATATGCCGATGGGATGGTCGAGCACGATCGCCAGATCGGAGAGCTGCTCACGAAGCTCAAGGAGCTCGGAATCGAGAACGACACGATTGTGATGTACTCAACCGACAACGGCGCCGAGGCGTTTACCTGGCCGGATGGTGGAACGACGATGTTCCGCGGTGAGAAGAACACCCAGTGGGAGGGAGGATACCGTGTTCCGTGCGCGATAAAGTGGCCTGGGGTTGTTAAACCAGGAACGGTCGTTAATGAGATCGGCGCGCATGAGGATATGATGACAACCCTGCTCGCGGCGGCGGGTGATGCTACGGCTAAGGACGATCTTCTCAAGGGGCGTAAGGTCAATGGAGCGACCTACAAGGTTCACCTTGATGGGTACAATCTTATGCCAGCGCTTCAGGGAGAGGGTGCGTGGCCTCGTAAGGATTTCATCTACTGGACGGATGATGGTCAGCCGGCGGCGCTTCGCTATGAGAACTGGAAGATCACCTTCCTCAAGCAGAACGCGCACGGCTTGCATGTGTGGCAGACCCCATTTGAGGAGCTCCGAGCTCCACTCATCACGAATCTTCGCATGGACCCCTTCGAGTTGGCGCACGACATCGGCATGGATTGGCAACGGTGGTACCTCGAGCACATGTTCGTGATCGCTCCGGCCGCGGCGTATGTGGGAACGTGGTTACAGAGCTTCCGCGAATTCCCTCCACGCCAGAAGCCTGGAAGCTTCAACTTGGAGCGGGTGATGGAACAGGTAACCTCGACGGCGGGCGCTTCCTAGTAACGACTATCGGAAGAGCTTCGTTCGCTTCGCGTTTCGGTACAAAAGAAAAGCCCCCCGGAATCTCGCGAGAGTCCGGGGGGCTTTTCTATCAAGGGGCCAAGC
>JAIXPR010000287.1 GCA_027486155.1 Pseudomonadota bacterium
CTATGCCAACGAGGGAACGATGGAGTTCATCTCCAAGCCTAAGCGTAAAGAGGTGTTCGCGACCGGCCAGGATTTCTCGATTGGGGGTGTTGAGATCACCCCTTTCAGCGTGGCGCACGACGCCGTAGACCCCGTTGGGTTCGTCCTTCGGGCCGAGGGGTTAAAGCTCTCAGTGGTTACTGACCTCGGGCGTGTGACAACCCTAGTCCAAGAGCACGTGAGGGGTTCAAACGCGATCGTCATTGAGTCGAACCACGACCAAGAGATGCTGCAAGGGTGTAGCTACACCTGGGAGCTCAAGCAGCGAATATCGTCGACCCACGGGCATCTGTGTAATGAGGCCGCTGGGCAGCTCATCGAGGATATCATGCACCCGGAGCTCTTCCATATCGTTTTGGGGCACTTAAGTGAGAATAGCAATACCCCAACGCTCGCCCTTGAGTGCATGCGACGGTATTTGGAACGGTGTACCGATCGCAGTCAAGGGTTAAAAACCCTTCTCTGTGGAAACGTTTACGAGAGTTTACCAAGCCTTTGCCTTGATGAACCGTACCAAGGCAGGGTAATTATCGCTGCATGATTGAACGATATACTCATCCCGAGATGGCGGCGCTGTGGACCGATGATGCCCGCTATCAGATCTGGCTCGATATCGAGCGGTATGCCTTAGAGGGTCTCGTTAAGGTCGGCAAGGCCCCGGCAGAGGCGCTTCAGGCATACAACGAAAAGGCGAAGTTCTCATCTGAGCGCGTGCTTGAGATTGAGAAAGAGGTGAAGCACGACGTTATCGCCTTCCTGACCAACGTCGCTGAGTACGTTGGGCCGCTCTCTCGCTACGTTCATAAGGGGATGACCTCAAGCGATGTCGTCGATACCTGCCTTGCGGTTCAGATGAGGCGAGCGGGCCTCCTGATCAAGAGAGATATCGAAGGATTGATGGGGACGCTTAAGGAGCGCGCCATTGAGTTTAAGCACGTTCCGACGATCGGACGCTCTCACGGCATTCACGCTGAGCCGACAACGTTCGGTATTAAGCTCGCCGGTTGGTATGCTGAGATGAAGCGTCACCTGAAACGACTTGACCTCGCCATCGAGGATATCTCCGTGGGTAAGCTCTCAGGTGCCGTTGGGACCTACGCGGGGATCGATCCAAGCGTCGAGGCTCTGGTAATGGAGAGGCTCGAATTGAAGGGCGAAACCGTTGCTACCCAGGTGGTATCTCGTGATCGTCACGCGAACTATATGGCGTGCCTCGCGGGTATCGCTGGTTCGATCGAGCGTTTCTCTGTTGAGATCCGACACCTTCAACGCACCGAGGTGCGTGAGGCGATGGAGGGATTCACCCCCGGCCAGAAAGGGTCGTCGGCGATGCCGCATAAACGCAATCCGATCCTGACAGAAAATCTGTGCGGGCTCGCGCGTCTCGTCCGTTCCTACGCGCAGGCGTGCTTCGAGAACGTAGCGCTGTGGCATGAGCGTGATATCAGCCACTCTTCGGTTGAGCGTGTGGCTGTGCCCGATGCGACTATAGCCCTCGACTTCATGCTTCGGCGATTTGCCGGTGTCGTAAAGAACCTCGTGGTATTCCCGGAGAAGATGATGGAGAACCTTGAGGCTACCCGGGGAACGGTATTCTCAGGACACCTTCTGCTGGCGCTGGTTGATAAGGGGATCTCCCGAGAGGATGCGTACAAGCTTGTGCAGCAGCACGCTCTCGCCGCCTTTGACGGCGGAGCTCCATTACAAGAGCGTGTGGCGGCCGATCCCGTCGTATCGAAGGCGATGACGAGGGAGGAGATCAATGAGGTCTTTAGTTTGGCCCGACATCTCAAAGAAGTAGATAGGATCGTCGACAGGGCGTTGGTGTAAGATAAAAGGGGAGATGGTGCTATGCGTTTTCAGGTGCTCGTTCGGCTCAAAGGTGGGGTTCTCGATGTGCAAGGCAAAGCTATAGAGACAGGGCTGAAGGATAAGAAGTTTAACGGTCTCAAAAATATCCGTGTCGGTCGTGTGATCGAGCTCGACGTTGATGGCGTTTCGGCGACCGAGGCTCGAGCGCAGGTCGAGGAGGTGTGTAAGCTCCTCCTGGCGAATCCCGTGATTGAGCAGTACGAGATAAAGGAGGCCTAGTGAGAGTCGCGGTTGTTGTCTTCCCGGGGACTAATTGTGACCAGGACGTGCTGCACGTCTTTGGTAAGCTTCTCAACGCTGAGGCGTTTCCGGTATGGCATCGGGACACCGATCTCCAGAACGCCGACCTCGTCGTTCTTCCGGGTGGTTTCTCGTACGGGGATTATCTTCGCACCGGCGCGCTCGCCAAGCTCTCGCCCGTGATGCAGGCAGTGAAGGATTTCGCTGGGCGAGGTGGTCGGGTACTCGGTATCTGTAACGGGTTTCAGATCCTGTGCGAGTCCGGTCTCCTTCCCGGCGCGCTCCTTGAGAACGTCGGTCAACGCTTCCTCTCTCGGTTCGTGCATATAAAAACTGAGAGCTCTGTAGGGTTCTTCACTCGTGGTGTGGAGCTAGGCACGGTTATTACCTGTCCGATCGCGCATTTTCAGGGCAACTACTACGCGGATGCTGCGACCCTGGCTGAGATCGAGGCGAACGGTCAGGTGGTATTCCGCTATAGTGACGCTGCGGGTGCTGTAGCTCCCGGAGATCGGAGCTCGAACGTCAACGGGTCGTGTAACGCTATCGCCGGTATCTCGAACAAGGCCGGCAACGTCGTTGGCCTCATGCCACATCCAGAGCGCGCCGTTGAGGCTCTCACCGGGTTCGTTGGTGGGGATACCGGGCTTGAGCCGTTTCGTCGGGCGGTTGGGGCGTAATTCACGCCCGGCACGATGGGAGGGCGACCGTCCTCGGTCGCCGGAATGTCGCGTACCGCGAAGGGTCCTCGCCACACCAAACCACACGGCGGTCGAGGACGACCGCCCTCCCGTGTCACGAGGCGAGTATTTCTGAACCCTCCCTCCACAATTTCATTGTCACCCCGCCGATTATCGGTATCGTGACCCTCGCACCGTTGTTCGGAGGAGCCTATGAGAAGCCTAACCAAGATCGCCGATCTCTCAGTTGATGACCTTCACGCTATTGTGGGATTGGCTGAACGGTATCGTCTCCAACGGGTGAATGGCGTGCCAGGCGATAAGCCGCTCGCTGGTCGCTTTGTCGCTATGGTCTTTGAGAAGCCATCGCTCCGTACAAAAGTGAGCTTTGAGGTAGCGACCGTTTCATTAGGGGGGCATCCGGTTTTCCTCTCCAGCGGTCAGATCTTCGCGAGCGGCGCAAATCAATCGGGACGAGAGTCGATTCCTGATATCGGGCGTAACCTTGAGCGGTTCTGCGACATCATCGTCGCGCGTGTGTATAGCCACCAGACTATCGCGACCCTTCGTTCGGTCATACATGTGCCGATTATTAACGCGCTGTGCGACCAGCACCACCCCTGTCAGGCTATAGCGGACGTTTTGACGATGGAGCGGCTCGCGACCAATGGTGGCGGTAGCTTGAAGGTCGCCTACATCGGAGATGGTAATAACGTAGCAACCTCTCTCGTTCAGGCGTGTGTCATGCGGGGCCACAACGTGGTGGTTGCGAGCCCAACAGGATACGAGGTGCCCCTTGATCAACAGAGGATGACAGCTTCCCTTCAGGTAGCTCCCTCGCAATCGATCGAGTTCATTCATAATCCGGCCGAGGCTGTTGCCAACGCCGATATCGTCTATACCGATACCTTCGTATCGATGGGGCAGGAGGGGGAGTACGCGCAACGGGTTGCCGCCTTTAAGGGGTATCAGGTGGATGGATCGCTTATGGCGAAGGCTCCCTCTCATGTGAAGTTCATGCACTGCCTCCCCGCGCATCGGGGCGAGGAGGTAACGGATGAGGTTATGGACGGTCCGCAGTCAGTGGTTTTTGACCAGGCTGAGAGTCGGCTTCACGTCGCGAAGGCGGTCCTTGCGTGGTCTTTGGCGGCCTAGAGGGGGTCTAGGTGCCTTGCTCGTCGGGGCCGGACGCTTTTATACGCCGCATACACGAGGAAGAGGGCGGCGCACACTGCTCCAATCAACGGCCAGATCGCAAATTGGGCTCGCGTATTCCGAATGAGTGCGCCATCAACTTCTATGTCATCGATGAGCGGCGCTACCAGCGCACGCCCGCTATCGAGCGGTGTAGCTTCGGCGATCGCGCTCGCGGTGTAAGTTCGATCATAGTGTTGAACAACGAGGATCTTCGCCACCATGGGGGTCCCTTTGGTCGAAAAGGTAATCTCGCTCGTAAAGAATGGAAGACCGTTGCTCTCTCCAACGACCGAGTTCTGTAGCGTCGCGTCGGTAAGCCCGACAGCTCGATATCCCTTCGCCACCCCTTCGCGATACTCCTCAAGTGAGGGTGGCTTACTCCCATCGAGTCGAGGTTCCACGACTACGTTAAGGGTTGGAAAACCGTTCGTTTTATGGCGAAAAACGCATAAAACCGAGGGGGTTTCGCTTTTTACCCGTTGGAAATCTAAGGTGATCGGTAGGCGTAGTGGAGCTCCCGGAGCGCACTCTGTGGCCCACGGCGCAGGTGACGCTTGCGGCTGATCGGCGTGTGCTAGAGGTGATGAAAAACATGGGCGCATTCCCAAGGTGGCGATAAGCGCAAGGGTGTACGTGAGAGCGGCCCGCATAAAATTCCCCAGAAAAACGGCTCATTTCGCGAAATGGCCCTTCACATTTTGTATTGATCTATCAATGAAAGTGTAACTAATATCCCACATTGTTCGCTTCCGATATTGAAAACCTTCTTTTTTAGCCCGTAAAAACGGCTTATTTTGGAGGAAGAGATAGCGGGGCGGCACTCGTTGTGGTCGGAAAAAGCGGACTGGTCGATATGCTCAAACAGCGACCGTTCGATTTCGTTCACCGAACTAGACGAGGGCAGCAGAACGGTTTTGAATCCTAAATGGGTCAATCTGAATCGTAAGGTGCCCCTGCTAGGGAGAAACGAGTGTCTACGGTATTTAATACCAACTAACTTTAGGAGAACTAACATGGCAAAGAAGCCAGTAAAGGCAGCAAAGAAGAGCGCCAAGAAAGTAGTAAAGCCAGCTAAGAAGGCCGCTAAGGCAGTTAAGGCAGCTCCAGCTAAAAGCGCAAAGGCTACTGCTGCGGGATCAGCTAAGGCTCGCGTAGCTACCAAGCCACGCAACACCTCAACATTGAGCTACACTCAGTCAGAGTTCCTTGAGAACGTTCGCGCATTCTGCGGACTTCCAAAGCGTTCTCAGGCTCGTGAGGTTATCGATGATATCGCTCTCTTCGTAACTGAGTCACTCCGTAAGGGGTACAAGATCCCTCTCATGGGACTTGGAAAGCTCTACGTTCGTGAGTCGAAGGCTCGCATGGGACGTAACCCAGCTACAGGCGAGACGATCCACATTCCAAAGCGGAAGAAGGTTCGTTTCACCCCAGCTAAGGCGCTCAAGGAGAGAGTTCTCTAACTCTCTCTGAGCTTAGCTCAGGTAAGGGCGCGAGGTCGAAAGGCTTCGCGCCTTTTTTGTTGCCGTTTGGCTTGGGGGGGGGGGCACGTCGGGAGGGCGACCGTCCTCGGTCGCCGGAATGTCTGGAAGGGCGAGGCCGGATTGCGGTGCGCAACACGGCGACCGAGGACGGTCGCCCTCCCTGGGCCCGAGCTCACGAAGGATTTCCCACGCCCCCGAATCACGCTACTATCCCGCCCATGAACGAAACCCCACCTCCATCCGACCCAACTAAAGAACAGGTAATCGAGGTCCTCAAAACGGTCGAGGACCCCGAGCTCTTCCTGGACATCTGGTTCCTCGGTCTCATCTACAACATCGCCATCGACGAAGGGCGTGTGATTATCGACATGACCTTCACCTCTCCGATGTGTCCGGCCGGTCCGCAGCTTAAGCACGAGGTGCAGACCAAGGTCGGCGCGATCCCTGGTGTTAAGGAGTCGATCGTTCAGATTACCTTCAATCCCCCGTGGGAGGCCTCTGAGGAGGTGAAGGGGATGTTGGGCATGCTCTAGAGGAGGAGCGTATGCAGATAACGTCAGATCAGCGCGAGTTGCGGGATCTTGTTCGCCGTTTTTTCGCAGATGCCGCTCCCTCTGAGTATCTGCGAAAAAGGATTACCTCACTCCTCCGTCGAGATGAGGCGCTGATTGAGTCGGTGAAGGGGCTGGGGCTTGAAGAGGGGTTTAGCCCTGATGGAGGGCTGTTTACCTTCGCTGAATTGGGCCTCGTCGCTGAGGAGGTTGGGCGGGCGCTCTTCCCCGAGCCGCTTATTGAGCGACTCCTAGGCGATTGTGTGGTGCCTGGTCTCCTCGGAGCTGAAACGAGAAAGGGATATGAAGCGCTCGGTACGGGCACGGCCGTCGCTTCCGCGTCCTGTTGCGGTGACGTAGCGGTCAAGTCAAAGAAGGCATCGGGTGAAATTCCATGGGCGTGGGGAGTCGAAGGGGCTAGCCGTCTTCTCGGGGTGGTGAAACAGAAGGGGGAGGCCCGTGTGTTCGCCTGTTCGATCTCACAGCCCGGAGTTGTAGTGACCCCACAGGCATCTCTCGACTGTACGACCTCGTTGGCTTCTCTCTCTCTCAAGGATGTACCGGCCGTTATATGCTCTGAGGAGGAATCGAACGCTATTCTTGATGCGCTAGCGATTCTTAAAGGGTGTGAGGTGTACGGGATGACCGCCCGAGTCGTCGAGATGACCGCTGACTACCTCAAAACGAGGGAGCAGTTCGGTGTTCCCGTCGGGGCTTTCCAAGCCGTGCAACAACGGATCGCTGACGCCTACGCCGCAAGTGAGTCGCTCGGGGCGCTCTGTCGGTTCGCCGCCTGGAGCGTTGTCAGTTCACCTGAGCAGCGACCGCTCACGGCGAGGGCAGCTATCGCTCACGCCGCGGAGGTTGGTCCCACGGTGTGCGAGGCGGCTATCCAGGTTCATGGGGGTATCGGATTTACCTGGGAGTACGATCTTCACCTCTTCCTTCGCCGCGCCAAGTCGATTCAGGTTGCGTTTCCGATGGACGCGGAGCGGGTTTCGTCGCTGTTGGGTAGCGCGAGGCCGTAGCGAGCGGCACGAACCGGCACGGAGAGAGAGCCCTACACAGACTCTCGCCCCGCGCATCGCTGCGAACCAGATCGGCTTCTGGTCTTATCTCTTCGCTTGGTCCAACGGTCCCGGACGCTTCAACAGATCTCTGAGTCGTTTGTTTTCCCGCGCGAGACGGCGGATCTGTTTTGATTGGTTGATGACCGTTTTCTTAGTGTTCTCAAGCTCGGCTGGACACTCATCTGGGGCGTTGGCTGCCAGAAATTCCTGGCACATCGCGATCAGGTCCGGGCCAACATTAAAATACGGATTGCATTCTTTGTCGGCGTTGTAGTCTTCAAGCGATGACCAGTCATAGGAGATCTTATCATCGGTAATCGTCCTGTTCCCGACCCCGATAACCCCGTCCGATCGGAGAGCGACAACATCAGCGAGCCGGAGTTCGAGCGTGCACGCGATAGGCTCCTCCGCTCTGGCCGAGCGGGCGCCTAAGGCAAGCATACTGAGTGCGATGATGCAGGTGACGGATATACGCATAAAACCTCCATTTCCGGGTTGCTGAGGGATAGATCCTTCGTCCAACTCCTAGGTAACGATATGGCCTTAAGCGCGGTGGATGTGACATTACAGAGATAATCTACCGAAAGATAAGGTGCCTCCCCGTTTTCCATGGGGCTACGGCAACGAAAAGCGACCGGAGTACAAACAGTTGTTACGGCGACGTTCACGTTTACGAGCACGTTCACGTTGGTGCGGGCAAACCGTGCGATTACGCCAATACGTGGGTAGTCTCCATCAGTTCGCACCAGATATGGATGCAGGTGATGTGCACCTCTTGGATGCGCTCAGTCGTCTGAGAGGGTACAACGATCGCTATGTCGGAAAGGGAAGCAAGGCTCCCCCCGTCCTTGCCGGTGAGGCCTATAACGAAGGTACCCTTCGCCTTTGCCGCCTCAACGGCTGCCAGGACGTTCTTGGAATTTCCTGATGTTGAGATGGCAACGAGGACGTCCTGCGGGGTGCAGAAGGTCTCCGCATACCGAGCGAAGGCGCTATCGAACGAGAAGTCATTTCCCCAGCATGAGAGGACCCCGGGGTCCATAAAGTGCATCGCCTTGATCCCTGGGCGATTCCGCTTGTAGCGCGCTACGAGTTCCTCGCAGAGGTGCATCGCGTCACACGAGGATCCACCGTTTCCACAGGCGTAGATAGTGCCGCTCTTCCTGGCGCAGTCAGCGAGCCGTTGGGCCGAGGCGGCGAGCGCCGCGTTAAACCCGGCGTCCTTGGCGAGGGTAGCCTTGAGGGACGCGGAATCGGAGAGGAGTGAAGCGATGGTTGTATCCATAAAAAGCCCCGGTCATGGTACGCGGCGGTGTGAGTATGGTACATGCCCGAAAAAAGGGAAAGCCGCGGCATGATGCCCATTTGGGTGACACGGCCACCCGTACCGAAAATCAGTGGTAGCCACGGGCCAAATGATTATTTAGACTCTGTTTTCGGAAAAGACCCCTCTAATCAAAGGCCCGTACGTTCATGAGAGAATATAAGCTCTGGCTCGCAAAGATAATCACTATCGTTCTTCTGACCTTAATCGTCGTGCCGGTCGTCGCGGGTCTCGGCTCCGTTGCCAAAAAGCTCGGTCCGGCTGTGGCGGTCATCGAGATGACGGGGGTCATCGAGGACTCCTCCGAGGTGTTGAAGGAGCTCTATCACGCGGCGCGTGATAAGGACGTTAAGGCGGTTGTTCTCCGGATCGACTCGCCTGGTGGTGCCGTCGCTCCTTCTGAGGAGGTGTACAGCGCGGTGAAGCGCCTCAAAGTTGAAAAGCCTATCGTGGTGTCGATGGGTTCTCTCGCCGCCTCCGGCGGTCTCTACTCAGCGGTAGGGGCTTCGAAGATATTCTGTCAGCCCGGCACGCAGACCGGCTCTATCGGCGTTGTGATGCAAATTCCAAACTTTACGACGATCGCTAACAAGGTGGGCTTCGACATGATCACGGTCAAGAGTGGCGCGTTAAAGGATACGGGGAATCAGTTCCGGCCGATGACGGACGTTGAAAGACAATTCCTTGAGGATACCGCCGCAAAAGTGCACGTGGCGTTTATCAAGGCGGTAGCCGAGGGGCGCAATATCCCTGAGGAGAAGGTTCGCTCTTTCGCCGATGGTCGGGTGCTGCTTGGGTCTGAGGCTAAGGCGCTCGGTCTCGTCGATGACTACGGAGATGTCTACGACGCTGGGCGAGAGGCTCTCAAGCTCGCTAAGATCGAGCTTAAGCCAGAGGAGGTGCCCAACCTCATCTTCGTAAACCAGAAGAAGGGGTTCCTGCAACGAGCGTTCGAGGGATCGGCATCCCTTCCGTCCATGCTTGAAGCTGCCCGAGTGCCAACGCTCAAGTACATTGCGCAGTAGGTGAATCTCTATGCAGGGGCGTGGGATAATCGTCGCCGGTATCGGAACTGAGGTCGGAAAGACCGTCGTATCGGCTATCCTGTGTGAGGTGCTTGGCGCCCGCTACTGGAAGCCTATCGCGAGCGGTTCTGATGATGGGCCGGCGGAGAGCGTTGCCGTAGCGCGGCTGCTTAAAAATGGCGATCAACGGATCTTTAGTGAGCGATACCTTCTGCGCCGAAGCCTCTCGCCCCATGTGGCGGCGGCTCTTGAGGGGTTAGAGGTCAGCCTTGAGTTTTTTTTTTTTTTTTTGTTCGAGGAGCCCCTTGTGGTTGAGCTGGCGGGTGGGGTGATGGTTCCACTCAACGACCGTGCCACAAACCTGGATCTTATCAAGCGTCTAGAGCTTCCGGTCGTTCTCGTCTCCCGACATTATCTTGGAAGTATCAATCATACGCTACTGACCCTTTTTGCCCTACGGGCTCACGATATACCCGTTGAGGTGATCGTCTTTAACGGAGAGGAGCTGCCCGACACCGAACGGATCATCACAACGATGTCGGGAGTGGCCGTCATCGGCCGAGTGCCTTCGTTTGGTGAGGTATCTCAAGCGAACGTCTCCTCCTTTGCCGCGCAGTGTGGCTGGACGATATGACCTCGCTCGTTGCTCGCGACGGCCACGTCGTATGGCATCCGTACACGCAGGCGGGGTTCGGGGTCGAGCCCCTTCCGGTCGTATCGGCTCGTGGTAGTACCTTAACACTTGAGGATGGTCGAGAGATTCTTGATGGGATCTCTTCGTGGTGGTGTTGCCTTCACGGGCATGCGCATCCCGCGCTCGTGCGCGCGGGGACAGAGCAATTTAAGAAGCTCGACCACGTCATCTTCGCCGGTGTGACCCATGAACCAGCGATCCTCCTCGCGGAGCGATTATGCGCCGTTGTTCCCCATGGATTCGAGCGGGTCTTTTACTCCGATAACGGTTCAACGGCGGTTGAGGTGGCGATCAAGATGGCCGTGCAACGGGCGCGCCACCGCGGTGAGCGTCGGATTAGATTTCTCGCGCTCGAGGGTGGGTATCATGGAGACACCTTCGGCGCGATGGCGGTTGGGGCGCGGTCGATCTTCTCCGCGCCGTTCGATGAGATGCTCTTCTCGGTCGAGTTCCTCTCCCTGGAAGGTACCGAACGAGATATGGAGCGAGTGGAATCGGCGTGTCGGGGTGGGGAGGTCGCCGCGTTTATCTTCGAGCCCCTTGTTCAGGGCGCCGGCGGGATGCGGATGTATGACGCCGTGGTACTTGATCGCTACTGCGAGGTTGTGCGGCGGTACGGTGGGCTCTGCATCGCTGATGAGGTGATGACCGGGTTCGGGCGAACGGGCGAGCTCTTCGCGAGCGGGGAGATGCGCATTGCGCCGGACATAATCTGTCTTTCAAAGGGCATCACGAGTGGGACCTTGCCGCTGGCGGTTACGATGTGCAGGAATGAGCTCTTTGACGAGTTTATCTCAGACGATCATTCACGCACCTTCTTTCATGGGCACACCTACACCGCGAATCCGATCGCGTGCGCCGTCGCGTTGGCGAGCCTTGAATTGACAACCGCGGATGAATGCCGCGCCGCTCGTGAGCGTATCGGATCCTCGCACCGATCGTTTGTTGATGAGCTCATGGGTTTGAAAGGGGTCGGATCGCCACGAGCCCAGGGGACCATAGTGGCGTGTGATATTCTCACAGAGGAGCCGGGGGGCTATCAAAACCGAGCGGCTCAGCGGGCGAGGGATTTCTTTATCGAGCGCGGCGTACTCCTTCGCCCCCTCGGAAATGTTTTGTATCTCATGCCACCGTATTGCTTCTCCGAGGTGGAGCTCAAGCAAACCTACGACGCGATGATCGACTTTGCGTCGGCTGTCCGTTAAGCGGCTTCCGGTTGTGGTGTGAGCTGAACCTCGTCCGAGTTAGCTGGAAGGAAGTTCGCCGTAGCTCCGTCATGTCCTTCGCTCTTGCGATCGTTCCACCAGAGGCAGAGGGTTACCCAGCCCATCGGGCAGAGGATGAGAGCCTTAATGAAGATGTAGATCATGAAGATTTTTAAGACTGATTCTTGGGTCGACATGCATACTCCTCGGAAGCGGGACCGGAACTATCGATCACTCGCTATAGGTATGGCAAGACCGGTCGGAAATGGCGCCTAACGGTCGTTATCTGTCGAAAGGATATCGAAGAAATGGCGTTAAATCAAGTAGATGGGGGTGGTAGCGAGGGGATGACGGTTGTGTCCGCCCCAGGGAATCGCTCCTCGACGGAGTGTTTCAGGAGCATGACCCGTCGGTGTACTTCGCCGAAGGGAACATCAGCTGGAAATGAGAGGAATATTTCAAGGTACACCCTGCGGGCGGTTCGCCGAGAGCGAATGCGCTCGACCTGGGTATAGTCCTCGCGATGATCGGAGAGGATGTTATCGAGGGTCTTCTGCAGCGACTCCTCAATCGCGTAATCGATCAGGTCTGGCACTGACGCCGAGACGAGTTTGTAGGATTGCCACAGCATAAAGAGCGAGAGCGCGATGGACCCGAGGGGGTCGACGTACACGCTCGTTTGACTATCGGCGAACGCGATCGCGACGCCGAGTGAGGTGACGACCACCAGGGTTGCGCAGGTCTTGGCGCGAAAGAGCCTCCACTGCGACTCGGCTATCGGTGAAGGGGACCGGGCGTCCGCGATGTAATTCGATATCCAAAGAAAGGCGTTTCCGAAAACGGACAGCACTGCGAAGACGAAGCCGAATCCAGCGTTCTCAAGCCTCGTTGGCACGATGAGCCCGCGAATGCCCGAGGTGAGCGAGACGAGAAAGGTCAGAAAGAGCGCGGCAGCGACAGCGACTCCCCCGAGCTGTTCAAGCTTCCCGTAGCCGTAATTGAATCGAGAGGTGTCGTTTCGGGACATCTTTTTCAGAACGACCCATGAGGCGACGATAGCGAAAAATTCGCCAAGACACCGAAGAAGGTCAGCGAAAAGAGTGGTCGAGTTTGAGATAAGCGCGGCGTAAGCGGTGGGCAGGAGGGAGAGAAGGGTGGTGAGGAGGGCTACGAGGACGAGGTTCTCTTTTTTCAAGCGGTGCTCCAGCGCGGGGAGGTTGAGAAACATGGTACTAGTATCGAGCCCTAGGCCGTGTCGGTATTGGTACGGATCGCTCTCAAATTATATCAAATGGAAAGCGGAACGGTCGAGATCGATAACGGACGAACCATCATTCTTTCGCTCGGTGATTTTGTGCAGTGTCACATCATTCTTTCGATGTTACTCCAATAAGTTGCGGCTACCTGAAGAGGTTCATGAGGGACATGCTTCACTTTCAACCAGACCAATCTCCACAAAAACATCCACCTGAACCTTCACTCGCCGAGAGCTCCCTTGGCGGAATGGTGCGGATCTCGTTCGCAGGTCTCGATCGAACGACCCACGAGTACGGGCGGGCCCTCGCCTCCCTCTGTCTCCTTATGCACGCGCGTCGGGTCGTGGTGATGGATGAGAGCGCCCAGGCGGCGGTTAAAGATTTGGATGTGTTCGAATGGAACCTTCCGTATCCAGATGATGTGCGGCCACGCTCGTTTCCCTATTTTCCAGGAGATCGATCGAAGCACGATGAGATGGCGCGGCTTGAGCGGGAGTACGTTCGGTTGAAGCGGGCGCAGAGCGCGGCGAGGGCGAG
>JAIXPR010000373.1 GCA_027486155.1 Pseudomonadota bacterium
CAAAAAGAGGTATGCGATGAATTTACTCCGCGAACTATCTGAAGCCGCAGGCGTGCCAGGCCGTGAGGACGCTATCCGAGATGTCGTGATGCGGGAGCTAACAGGGTATGTCGACAACATAACCGTAGACACCATGGGTAACGTGATCGCCTTCAAGGAGGGAAGCGCTCGAAATAGGCAGCGTGTGATGTTCGCCGCGCACATGGATGAGATTGGGTTTTACGTGAGCTTTGTGGATGACCGTGGATTCCTCCGTCTGCAAGAGGTTGGAGGATTCGACACTCGGAATCTCTTCTCGAGAAGAGTAATCGTGCATACCCAGAAGGGCCCGATGCGCGGGGTGTTGAACGTTGGAGGGAAGCCAATTCACACTGCGTCCCTAGAGGAGCGTCGCGCGGCCAAAGAGGTTTCGGACTTCTTCGTTGACCTGGGGCTTCCCGGCAAAGAGGTAAGTAAGCGGGTACAGATCGGTGATATGGTTACCCTCGAAGCGCCGTATGTTGAGTTCGGAAAGTACGCGAGTGGTAAGTGCCTTGATAATCGGGTGCAGGTATATATAGGCATTCGAGCGCTTCAAGCGCTGAAAAAGAACAAACACGATATTTATGGCGTGTTCACGGTACAGGAGGAGGTCGGTCTTCGAGGCGCCTTTACGAGCACCTACGGAGTTGACCCTCACGTTGGCATCTGCCTCGATACAACGATTGCGTCGGATATACCGGGAGTTCCGGCGGAGCAACGGGTAACCGCGCTCGGTCAGGGTGTGGCGATTAAGGTGCTTGATGGATCGGTCATTTGTCACCGCGAGCTCGTGGAGCAGTGTGTGGCGCTCGCCAAAAAGCACAAGATTAAGCACCAGATGGAGATCCTACCGAGAGGGGGCACCGATGCTGGAGCGATTCAACGAACTCGCGCCGGGGTTAAAACGATAACCCTCTCGGTGCCGACTCGATATATCCACACCACCGTGGAGACCGTGCATCTTGACGATGTGGCGGCTACCGAGGCTCTTTTGAAGAGGTATCTGGAGGGATAGGCGGATCCCAAAAGGCTCGTTCTAGAACACTAGCTCACGAGAAAAGGACATAGCGTAGGGACTGGCCATGCCCTACGCCCTTGACTTTCCTGCATTTTTTAGCTTGCCGTAAATTTTTCAATACGTTAGTGCTTATTCCAACAGATCGTCATCTTATATGTTTAGAGAAACGAGTAGTTAGGCCAAGGAAGGCGGGAGTAGCATGTTAATTTTGACCCGGAAACCAGGAGAGAGTCTTTATATCGGAGACAATCTCAAGGTGACTATTGTTGAGATCAAGGGGAATCAGATTCGTGTGGGGATAGATGCTCCACCTGAATACCGAATTTATCGGGAGGAGATTTATCTCCAAATCCTTGAGGAAAACAAGAAGGCCGCGGAAGCCGGCATTTCAGGCGATGCTCTTGAGCAATTGTCAGGAAGTTGGAGAGGCGCGGCGAAGTCTGGGTCAGGAGACGCGAAAGCCCGCGGTCCAAAGAGGGTGGCGATTACTGGACGACCAGGCAAGCAGATCGAAGCTCGCGCTACGGTTTGTGAGCGTTGTGGAGGCGCGGTGACGGGTGTCGGTCGAACATGCTCTTCATGTGGAGAGGCATCGACATCTGGAGGTAGCGCGACTTTAAGTGTGTCTCCAAGTAATGAGCGAGGTAAGGGATCATGAGTGATGAGTTGCAAAAGCAGGACAATACTATAGTTGTCCCGAGCTCTCGGTTCGGAGACTTAGACGTCCCTGCTGATAGTGTCATTGAATTCCCAGCGGGTGTTATCGGCTTCCCATCGGCGAGAAGCTTCATAATGCTTGAGCACAAGCCGCCTTTTTCATGGCTCCAGTCGACACAAGATCCTGATCTCGCGTTCGTTGTTGTGGATGGCTTTGAGTTCGGACAGCAGTTCGATGTTAAGCCTCCGATAGGTGACCGAGATACCGATTTCCGCGAAGATGATGAGTACGCGATCTTGATAATCGTGACCGTTCGTCCCGATCCTCGAATGACGACGGCGAACCTTAAGGCCCCTCTCTTCGTGAATATGCGCAATCGTCGCGGTTTGCAGGTTATCTTCGACGATCCGCGCTACTCAACGCGATTCCCGTTGTGGTCTGAAGAGGTTCAGAACAGCGCTGGAAATGATTCTCCCCAGCTGATGCAAGCTAACAGCGAGGAGAGTAAGAAGTAATCGCTCGACGACTTCTTACACGTCCGAGAACAGGCCGTCCCTCCATTATCTCTCGTTAGGGAAGTTTTCGCCTGTATACGCGCCATCGCCCGAGTTCCCCCACCTTTTCCTTGGAGGGATCTTTCATAACGACATCGGAGTCACCTTTGTTCTTTCGTACAATGATGAGATCCTCTGTTGCTTGACCAATCTTGTCGTTATCGACCTGCGACACCTTAACCGAGGGGTCGCTCATAACCGCGCTGTAGAACCGAGCCGAGAAGGGAAGGTTGTTCGCGAATCCGATGTTGAGATGTTGTCCGGGAGCGAGGGAGGCCGCGTACTCGAGGATGTTTTTTGTTGAGCGATGAGTCGAAAGATAGGCATCCCCGGCCACCAACGTCGTGCTGTAGCCGATCGATGACATAAGAGCGAGGGCGCCGATGGTTCCCAAAGGCTCCTTCAAAAGGGGCATGCGAACCGCCGCAAGGATAAGTCCGACCGCTATAATGACCGCCATGGTCGTTTGCCCGATCGAGGGTTGCGCGGCTTGAAAATAAAAGACGATAGAGGCGATCAGCACAGTGAGGGCCATGCACACGTAGAGGATCTGGGTCGTGAGCCGGCTGAAAAGTTGATACGGGTTCGAGCTTTCTGTCGCCCGCTTCCAGATAACTGCCATGAGAAAGGCAAATCCAGGAATCGAACTCATGTTGTAAGTAGCTGTGTACTGCTTGGCGAAGAAGAGCAGAACTGGGCAACTAGCTGCCCACGTGATCCCAAGTAAGAGCCACTCATCCCTTTTGACACTATCAATGAGCCCCGACCACGAAAGGCGTCGACGCTGCTCCCAGAGGGTGCCTAAGAGCGCCAGTGACCAAGGTACGAGCGAGGGAATCAGCATGACCCACGCAGCTCCCCTAAGCTGAACGTGTCCATTTCCGTACTCATCCCCATAGTCAGCTTTTGTGAAGCGACCGATATTCTCAGTCCAGATGAAGTACTCAAGGAACCCGGGATTTCTGCTCTCCGCGAAGAGGTACCAGGGGATCGCTATTCCAAGGAAGAGAAGGG
>JAIXPR010000266.1 GCA_027486155.1 Pseudomonadota bacterium
AAAACTGACGAGGTAAAAATCGATCGTAACGGTCGCGTCGACAGGAAGAAGAGGAAGCTCGCGATAGAGACTCAGTTCATCCATGTAATCCCCGTACTGAGCTCTCAACGCCTCGTTGATATCGACCTCCGCGAGTCCCCGCGGAATAAAGCCCCCCCCTCCCCAATGCTCTAATCTACGACCACCGAGCGGGAACGTTCCCGATCCAGCGGAGGGACTCCTCCACGAGAGAGCCATCATGACCTTTCCCTCCCCTCCTTCGACGGTACCGCGTGAATCCCCTTCCACACGAAACATAAGCGGAACCTTCAGTGTTCCCTCGTTCATTACGGCAGAGGAACGTGCTGCTCGTACGCGATACCTACACTCCTGCGGAGAACCCGAGGTCCAATCGAGGCCATAGCCTGACGCAGAGGAATGGCGATTACCGAACAGACAGGGCAAAGAGCTCTGCACACGCGCCGGCATCGTGGAGATCTCCTTCCGGTCGCGTTCCATCGTTGGCCACGCGTCCCGGATTGAAAATGACACCGAACCGATCGCGAACGTGTCATGGTACGGCGTGGAGGCCGCGCCACTGACCCGTTTAGTCGTCGAGCCTCTAACGCTCTCCAAGCCGTAGGTCGCGGTTGGCCGAGAGGTCTTCGAGGTAAAAGGGTCGGCGAGAAGAGGATCGAGTGGCCGTCCTCCCACAACGATAGGAAGGAACCTCGTTTGGAGGAGGTAGGTGGTGTGGGCGGTGGTTGGATAGCGCATCGAATAGGGCCGGTATTGATATCTTTCCTGCTCGACCGTTACATCAACGATCTCATCCCTCAGGACCGATACCTCATACACCGGCTCGTGGTTCGCGCGTGCTGATACGACGTACGATTCCTGCGGAACCTCGTAACCCGATCCCCACACCCACACATCATAGCCTCGTCTGGTCGTGGTTATCTCACCTGGAGCGCCCGCCACGCACGCCGCATCCGTTGGAAAGAGGCACCGAGCTCCATCGTTTACCGCCGCTCGTACCGCGCTCCGCGCCTGAAACACACGAGTGACGTCGGCGGCTCCCACGATACAGATTGCGACCCCCATCACAACGCCAGCCAGCTCAAGAACGTAACTTCCTAACTCCGGTGAGGAACTTCGTCGCACGGCACCTCCTGCTCGAATGTATCGATATTTGCGGTTTACGGCCGGCGAACTGTAGGCCGAAGATCGGAAGGTTTGAAGTTTTCACATTGTGGAGATGGCTACGACCGACAGATTCCGACTCTCTTTTTTTGGCTTCCGAATGTAGCGCGGGTATTTTGCCGGAGTTGGACGATGTGGTAAGGCCCTTTCCATGCCGCTACCCGGCGGGCTCGTCTCGTTCCCCGCTGTAGCTTTAGCGAGACGGTGCTGACGTATTAGAACCCACACCGGAAACATCCGTGCGTACCCGGCCCGTGAGGACACGGGCCCTCCGGCTGATCTACGCATCCCTCAGTGCCCTATGTAATTTACCACACAAAGATTACGCCCCCTCCCCTTGCCCCCTATCGCCCCAGAGCGGTATGTTCTCCCCCATGCCACCAATTATTTTTTCCATGCACAAGGTGAACCGTGTCTACCCACCGGGTAAGCAGGTTCTTAAAGATATCTCGCTCTCATTCTTCGAGGGCGCGAAGATCGGAATCGTCGGACTCAACGGATCCGGAAAGTCCAGCATCTTGAAGATAATCGCCGGAATCGATAAGGAATATTCAGGGGACGTCACCTGTCGCCCGAACCTCACGATCGGATACCTTGAGCAGGAGCCAAAACTCGATCCAACCAAGACGGTCAAAGAGAACGTCATGGAGGGATGTAAAGAGGCGGCGACCCTTCTGAAAGACTTCGAGGCTATCAGCGCTAAGCTCGGCGAAGACATCACCCCTGAGGAGATGGAGAAGCTGATCGACAAGCAGTCTGTGCTGCAGGATAAGATCGACGCGTGTGGCGCGTGGGATCTCGATCGAACACTCGACATCGCGATGGACGCGCTTCGATGCCCTCCAGGAGACTCAAGCGTCGCGAATCTCTCCGGTGGAGAGAAGCGCCGCGTCGCTCTCTGCAAATTACTACTTGAGAAACCAGAGGTACTTCTTCTCGACGAGCCGACCAACCACCTCGACGCCGAGTCCGTCGCGTGGCTTGAGCGACACTTGAGTGAGTATCCAGGCGCCGTTCTCTGCGTTACCCACGATCGATACTTCCTGGATAACGTGGCGAAGTGGATCCTTGAGCTCGACCGTGGACACGGAGTTCCATGGGAAGGCAACTATTCAGGATGGCTCGAGCAGAAGAAGAACCGCCTTGAGCTTGAAGAAAAGTCAGAGTCAAAGCGACAGAAGACCCTCGCTCGAGAGCTTGAGTGGATTCAACAATCCCCTCGCGCCCGACAAGCTAAGTCGAAAGCCCGTATCAAAGCGTACGAAGAGCTCCTCAACCAAGAGCAATCGAAACAGGTTGACGACCTTGAGCTTTATATTCCACCAGGGCCGCGCCTTGGTGAGGTTGTTATTCAAGCTGATGGAATCTCTAAGTCGTTCGGCGACAAGGTCCTCTTTGAGAACCTGAGCTTCAACCTTCCTCGTGGAGGTATCGTGGGAATTATCGGACCGAACGGTGCCGGTAAGACCACTCTCTTTAAGCTGATCACCGGCAAGGAGAATGCGGATAACGGCACATTCAAGGTCGGAGAGACGGTATCGCTCGCCTACATGGATCAAAGCCGTGAAGCTATCAACGACAAGAACTCTGTCTTTGAGGAGATCACAGGCGGCGACGACATTATTAAGCTTGGCACCAAAGAGGTTAACGGGCGGGCGTATGTCTCTCGATTCAACTTTGGTGGGCAGGACCAACAGAAGTTGATGGGAGCGCTCTCCGGTGGCGAACGTAACCGCGTGCACATGGCGAAGATGCTTCGCGCTGGCGGAAACGTGATCCTCCTCGACGAGCCAACGAACGATCTCGACGTCAACACGCTCCGAGCGCTTGAGGAAGCTCTCCTTAACTTCGCTGGATGCGCGGTGGTGATAAGCCATGACCGGTGGTTCCTTGACCGCATCGCGACCCACATCCTCGCCTTCGAGGGTGACAGCAATGTCGTGTGGTTTGAGGGCAACTATCAGGACTATGAGGCGGATAGACGTCGACGCCTTGGCGCTGATGCCGAAACACCGCATCGCATTAAGTATAAGAAGCTCACGCACTAGCGGGTGAAGAACCCGGGACCTCTGAAGGCTCGAACGAGAATCGACACTCGTTCGGGCCCTCTTTTTTGGGTGAGAGTCGCGCTCCCCGCAAAATGTTGCCACCTCCGGAACGCATCTTCCAGGATCTACATGCGTAACCCTACCTAACATACTCGTTTGAGGCGTTTCCCTCTTGTGGCCCAATCGTTGCTCGAAATGCCCGAGTCAACGAAATGGAAGGACACGCACATGAAGCTACGAAGTTTACTCATAACCACACTCGTCGTTACAACAACCGTTGCCCTGCCGACGAGGCCGGCTCTGAGTCAATCAGACCAGCAATGCACCTTGAAGCAGGTATCTGAAGCACTCAATAACTTAGGGTGCGTGGTTTCAGGCGCCTTCATCTCAGCCGAGTCCCTTGTGACGACTATCCAAGACGCGTGTGCGCCCACAGCCGACGCGGAGACATGTCGCGCGTGTTTCCGAAAGAGGGGCGGCAAGGTGGGGCCCGCATTGAAGGCTCTCGTGAAAACAAAGATTCTTCCAAGAACAGCGCTCTCTCAATTTAGGATTAGCCTGATCACGGCCGAGGAGGAAACGTGCGCCCCGAAAGAGGAGGAAGATCCAATCGAGGAAGATGACAATGAGTACTACACCCCTCATACGAACGGTGGAGCGTTCGGTGGCATGCCCCGAGGGCGTGGAGGCGACAGCAAAACCTTCCAACGTCCGGAGAAACCTGAGCGACCGGAGCGTCCAGGGCGACGACGCTAGCAACAAAGTAAGTCCATACATTAGGGGAGCAGCTCTTCGGAGCGGCTCCCCTTTCTTTTGTCTCGAGAGCACGGGTAGACAACGAATATAGCCACTAAAGTCAGCTTGTTATGCGCCCCCCAGCAGAACATATTCCGGTTGACTCTCTATCTAATCCAGCTAGAATCGCCACACCTGTAGTTTCAGGTACTTACAACCTGGCTGGATGGGCGTACCCGGAAAGCTCCGCACGTGAATGGTTCTCATTCATGTGAAGGGCCCTCTCGTACCCTACCACCTCGGTCGTGAGCCAACGAATCATGACATTTAAAAGTTGAGTTTTGACATGGATGCATTCTCTTTGTCCCTCTTCAGTTGGGCCATCCCGCTGTGCGGCCTAATTGGATTCGCGCTGGCGTACAAGCTGTACGTTGGCATTCAGGCCCTTCCCGCGGGTAACGCCCGCATGCAGGAGATCAGCGACGCTATTCGTGACGGCGCTATCGCCTATCTGCGTAAGCAAGCTCAGTACCTCTCGATGTTTATCATCGGCGCGTTCCTCCTTATTTGGTGGGCTTTGGGGCTCGCGACCGCTCTCGCGTTCGTGTTCGGCGCAGGCAGCTCCCTTCTAGCCGGATACCTCGGAATGAAGTCAGCGACGATCTCCAACGTGCGAACCGCTCAGGCAGCCTCTGAGGCTCAGCCAGGACAGGCTCTTATGACCGCCTTCAACGGTGGCGCGGTTATGGGACTCTCCGTTGCCGCTCTCGGGCTTATCGGCGTAGGCGTTCTCTTCCTCATCTTCGGAACGCCAGCTCATCATGAGCCGATCATCGGCTTCGCGATGGGAGCATCCTCGGTCGCTCTCTTCGCGCGCGTGGGTGGAGGAATTTACACGAAGGCCGCTGACGTAGGTTCTGACCTCGTCGGAAAGGTTGAGGCTGGTATCCCGGAAGATGACCCCAGAAACCCTGGCGTTATCGCCGATAACGTTGGTGACAACGTGGGTGACGTCGCCGGAATGGGCGCTGACATCTTCGAGTCGTACGTAACGTGCGTGATCGGATGCTTGGCACTTGCCGCGACGATTAGCTTGACCGACCTTCAGGCTCTTACGGATTACTCCGGAGACCCCGCGACGGTTGAGAGCTACAAGATCTGGCTTATGGCTACACCGCTCATCCTTGGACTCCTCGGATCGATCGGTTCGGCTATCGCTATCAAGTGGATGTCGTTCCTCAAAGACGGAGAGCCAGCGAAGGCATTGAGAACAACCATTCTCCTCGCCTCGATCCTCTTCATCATTGCTTCGCTCGGATTCTTCTTGGTAACGCCAGTCAGTGTATCGCTCTGGATTCCGGTTATCTTCGGAACCTTCTGCGGCATCGGCATCGGCTTGACCACTGAGTACTACACCTCATCGAAGCCTGTGTACGAGATCGTAAACGCTTCGAAGACCGGCCCAGCTACCTGCGTGATTAACGGTATCGCTGTTGGATTCAGAAGCGTTGCGTTGCCTATGATCATTATCGTAGCGGCAGTTCTTATCTCGAACTCCTTCGGTGGTGTATACGGTGTGGCTATCGCCGGCGTAGCGATGCTCGCGACAACCGGTATCATCATGACGATCGACGCCTACGGCCCGATCGCTGATAACGCTGGTGGAATCTCCGAGATGGCTCAACTTGGCAAAGAGACCCGTGACATCACGGACAAACTCGACGCTCTTGGTAACACCACAGCAGCTATCGGAAAGGGCTTCGCTATCGGATCCGCTGGGCTTACAGCTCTCGCGGTATTCGGAGCGTTCACCCAGAGCTTCCCTGCTGGCAAGATCGACCTGTCTATCACCAATCCGACCCTCCTCGTTGGAGTGTTCATCGGCGCGATGCTTCCAGGTCTCATCGTGGCGTTCACGATGCAGTCGGTAGGAAAAGCGGCGGCGCTGATCGTAACCGAGATTCGTCGTCAGTTCCGTGAGATCGCTGGTCTCCTTGAGGGCCGCGAAGGTGTTAAGCCTGACGTATCTCGGTGCGTTGAGATCTCAACCAAGGCGGCTCTCACTGAGATGCGCGCTCCTGGCTTGGTAGCGTTCATCACCCCGATCGTTGTGGGATTGGCGATGGGACCAGCGGCTCTCGCTGGACTCCTCCTTGGCACAACAATCGTGGGAGTAGTTCTTGGAATCTTCATGGCCAACACTGGTGGCGCATGGGACAACGCCAAGAAGTACATCGAGCAGGGACTCGTTGAGGGAGAAAAGAAAGGTTCAGACGCTCACAAGGCGGCTGTTGTAGGTGATACCGTAGGCGATCCATTCAAGGACACCTCGGGACCATCCCTGAACATCTTGATTAAGATGGTGTCGATCTTGGCGCTCCTCATCGCGCCAGTATTGGCCAAGATCTGGATCTCATAATCCAGCTCGTTCCATGAAAAGGGGCCGCCTTCGGGTGGCCCTTTTTTTATCTAGGGTTCATGCCCCTACGGCATGGTATCCACCGACTCAAAGATCCCGTCCAGCATCCGTCGAACGAAATGGTCCACCACATCCTTCACGGATACGATGCCGATAGGAACATCATCCTGATCGACGATCGGCACATGTCGGAATCCTCCGTGCGACATCACGCTTAAGGCGAAGGCGAGGGAGGCCTCAGGCCTCTCTCGAACGGGGTCCTTCGTCATATAGTCTCCAACCTTGGCGCCAGAGAGGTCCGCTACCTTTCCCGTAACCTTGAGGAGGAAATCGCGCTCCGTAAAGATCCCCACCAACTTCGCGTTCGCGTCGGTAACTAAGAGACTACCTACCCGTTTGCGTTGCATCACATCAAGGCACTCGTGCAAGGTGGCCGTCGGGGGCATGGTGAGTGGATCCTTCAGTCCGATCGAACCGATACTCTCACTGAGGATATTCGGCGGAATAAGCTGAATGCCCCTCGCCGTTGCTGAATGTAATGTAGACATAAGCGTCTTCTGATCCATACCTATCCCCTTTGCAGCGGTTCATACGTCACAAAGGCCCACTCACCTTCAGCCACGGGTGGCTTGAGGCTCAGGGGGCCCTTCTTATCTTCGAAAAACTCAAACTTCGCGGATGTCGTGTTCACGACGACACCTGTGTACACCATACCGAGGACGTTAATACGCGAGCCCTCCTCCATCGGCTTCGCCTCCCTCATCTGCTTCATAGCGTCCTGCAACTTTCCGAGCGACGCCTGCACGCCATCGTACTTGTTCAGCAGTTCGGTAATCTTCATCTTAAATTTCGCGGCGAGGAGAGGTACCCGTTTGCGATTCTGGAGATACGGCCCGATATGAAGCTCCAGCGCGGCGAGAGCTACCTCATGTTTCTTAATGCTCTCCTCCACTCTGCGATACTCAGCGGTAACCTCGAGCTCATTTCTCAACTCAACGATGGTTCGGACACCGGCTACGTTTCCGATAATTTTTCCTTCGAAGCCTTTCACGCACCAGATCGTACCTCCCATGATCGTCGCCTGCGATGCGATCACAGCGACCGAAGCGCGGAACGAGCAATCACGCGCCTCTTTAAGAACGGTGATGCTACCGCCAACCTCCGCCGTGACATTTTGCGCGATGTGTACTGAATAGTTATTTCGAGTTCGAAGGATCGAGCCCTCTCCCCCTTGGTGAAAACCACGGATAGTTATCGTGCCTTCACTCGTGATTTGATTCTCACCTAGAACCGATCCAACGATCTCGATGTCTCCACGAGCTTTGATATGAAAGCCCTTCTGTACATCGCCACCAACCCTCACGTTACCGATGAAGTCGATGTGTCCCATCTCATAATCGAGGTTGCCGGTAATAATCAGGGTGTTTCGAATTGAGACCCTACCGCTCTCCTCATGCGCATAGCCACTGATCGTGGCGATGAGGGTTTGATAATCCTCCCGCTGTTCATCCGGTTTGAATTCAAGGCTTTTATCAAACTTCGCCGCGAACGCTTTGCCAGGCTTTGGCTGGATTACGGCGCCCAAGACATCGACACCCGAACTCCCTTCAGTCGGCTCGTATATTCGCGCTACTTCCCTTCCAGCCTCGATATTCTCGAAGAGGCCTAAATGGTAGAAATCGGCGAGCTCTCTACTTGAGTCAACCGAGGAGCCTTGACGAAATCGACGAACGAGCCACACGATCTTTCCATCGCGGCCCATGACTGGGGGGTCACCTTTCCCGACGCGGCGCCCCTCGCATCCCTTTCCCTCCCGAAGTTGAAGGATGATGTCTTGAACGACATCCCGCTCCAGTCGTTCATCTTGACTTACCTTCAGCAGCTCCGCGATAAAGAGATCCTCGCTCGCCTCGGCGTGTTTCGGTTGAGGCACCACCTTCGCGAACAACTTGAGCTTGTCGTCAGAGATCGACAACTCAAGGTTCATGTGTTCGCTTTGATATCGATGGACTACTCGCATCTGTGGTGAGGCCCTCCATGGTTAGAGATCGGCCGAATCCTTGATAAAAATAAGGACTTACCGAGTTCCACCGGCTACCTCCCTGAGTTCCGGGCAGCGTGTCGCAATAAATCCAACAACTTGGAGAAAGTCACTCCCCCCTTGCCTCCCCGTTTTGAGATAAAACAGCTATACTCTGCTCTAAAACCGGTTCGTTATGCCTGAACTTCCAGAGGTGCAAGCCACCGTTGATTACTTACGAGAACGTGTTGAGGGCGCGACCATCATACATGGTCACGTAGCGTGGGCGCGGACGGTTTCACCCACCGATCCAACCACCTTTGTTCAGGAACTCTCGGGCGCCACGATCTCCTCGCTCTTTCGGAGAGGCAAGTATGTCGGCATGCGACTCCAATCGAGCAAGCCGCTCTACCTCTTCACCCACCTTCGCATGAGTGGCTCTCTCGACGTTATTCCCACCGAATTCGAGGTCGCCCGGCATGACAGGGTCTGCCTTGATCTCGATTCCGGTAAGAGCATTCGGTTTAACGACACTCGCAAATTTGGACGCATGACGTTGTGCGAGGATCCCGCTGATGTCGTCGGACATTTAGGCTTGGAACCGCTCGATTCAGCGTGCACGCCAGATGCTCTTACACGAGTACTCTCCACCAAGCGGGGAAAGATCAAGCCCGTCCTCCTCGATCAAACCGTCATCGCCGGGCTCGGAAACATCTACGTCGATGAGGTCTTATGGAAGATAAAGGTGCACCCCCTAATGCCCGCCGCATCTCTCACACCTGAACACATTCAAAAACTCCACACAGCGATACGAGAAACCCTTCTTGAGGCCATAGAGAAACTTGGGTGTGACTTCGGCGACGGGGTTGTGGACGGTGGCATGTATAAACCGCGCGTGTATGGACGTGAGGAAAAGAAATGCTCGCGGTGTCGAGACACCATCGTGCGCATTGTGGTCAATCAGCGAGGAACACATATCTGTCCCTCGTGCCAACCAAAACCACGAGTACGGAGATCGTCCTTACGACACAAGCGGTAACATAAAAAGATACATCGCCCACTCCAAAACCGGCCGCACCAGATAGGGAAATACTTGGTAGGCGATGATGATACCGAGAATGGAGAACCCAGAGCTTCGGGCGAAATTGAGAAGATTGAGGTACATCTGTTCGGGCACAAAGAGTCCCAAGACCGAATAACCATCGAGCGGTGGTATCGGCAACAGATTAAAGACGCCGAGAATGATGTTGAGGATAAAAAGAACGCTCAGAAACATCGCGGCGCCCTCAAGAAAGCCTCCATGCGTTGAGGTTATCACCGGCGAGAAATTGAGAGTGAAGACGCCATAAGCGATACCGATGTGCATGGTGATCGCGGCCACCAAAGCGATCAAGAAATTACTGACGGGGCCGGCAAGCGCCATCACCGCCGCCCGTTTCGGGTAGCGAATCTGCCAGTACGGATCAAATGGAGCGCTTCCCCAGCCAAACAAGCTCGTTCCTTGAGAGGCTATTAAACAGAGCCACGGGATAACAACCAATCCGAACGGTTCACGTTTGATGTGCGGAAGTGGATCCAAGGTGACATGCCCTCCCGCGTAGGCGGTGAGATCCCCACCCCACTTCGCGACCAGCGCGTGCGCGGCTTCGTGGCAAACGGTGCTAAATAAAAAGGCCACGTACCAGATGAGAGCGATAGCGAAAAATTCGGCATCCATACCACGAACCGTTTAAAAAACTGTACGCTCCTACGATGCCCGAGATGCGCGATTTCTGCCATCCTAGGTAGCCCTTTGCGGTGCCCAATATTTCGGCGACCGAGGACGGTCGCCCTCCCATTTTCCAACCCGCGATCGGGAGGGCGGTCGTCCCCGGCCGCCGTGCAGTTACATACGGCGAAGGTTGTTTGTGACGCGCGATATCGCGGCGACCAGGACCCGCCTTTGCTTCGATACGTCGAGGCAAGCTGGTCGCGACCCAGCCCGAATGAACACGGGACATACCGTAAGAATGTATGGATAAAAAAAGAGGAGCCGATCGATCCTGTAAGGATAAATGGCTCCCCGGGAGGGACTCGAACCCCCGACAAGGCGGTTAACAGCCGCCTGCTCTACCAACTGAGCTACCGGGGAAAATTGACCGGCCTATAATCGCTCAAAGGGCGTGAAAGTCAAGACACCCAAGCCCATCTTTTGCGAGAAACATGGCCAAAACCAGCTGAAAAAACTCATTAAAACTGCAGCGTATTTCGGGCCGCGAAGGCACGAGAAAGGGTAACGTCGTCAGCGTATTCCAGCTCTCCGCCTTTCGGTATGCCCTGGGCTGGGCGGGTCGTTTTTATGCCCAAATCTGCCAACATACGGCCGATATAGAGGGCTGTGGCGTCCCCCTCTACCGTGGCGCTCGTGGCCAAGATGACCTCCGACACAGAGCCGCCTCGAACCCGATCCATAAGCTCCTTGAGCTTCATGCTATCCGGACCCTGACCTCGAAGAGGCGCCCAGAGACCGTGAAGGATGTGATAGAGCCCCTTAAACTCTCCTCCTCGCTCAATGGCGACAAGGTCAACCGGCTTCTCGACAACGCACAATACCGATGGATCTCGCGAGGTATTCCGGCAAAGGGAGCAGAGAGGCTCTTCGCTCAAAAAGAAACATCGCTCGCACAATCGCACTTCTTGCGCGGCCTGCTGCAACGCGGCGCCGAGGGAGCGGGCGAGATCTCGATCGTTCGCGATAAGGTGATAGGCAAGCCGCGTGGCGGTCTTTTCACCAACCGAGGGAAGCTTGGAGAGCTCCTTTATCAAACGCTGGAGAGCTGGGGGAAATACAAGCATCGCCGTGGCCTCTTAGGACAATCCTGGCATATTCATCCCACCCGTAACCTTGGAGAGCATCACGTCGGTGTTACTACGAACCTTAGCGATCGCGTCATTAGCCGCGGACTTCACCATATCCTGCAGAAGGTCAACGCTCGAAGGGTCAACCGCTTCTGGCTTGATCTCGACAGAGAGTACTTCGTACTTGCCGTTGACGCGGATCTTCACAGCGCCACCTCCGACGGATCCCTCCGCCTCAAAGGCCTCGGCTTGCGCTTGCGCGATCTGCATATCTCGCTGCATCTTCTGCGCCTGCTGTAGAAGCGCCTGCATATTTCCACCGCCAGGAAATCCACCAAATCCCTTCGCCATACCTCTTATCTCCTCGTGTAGTTTCGAAACTATTCCTTACCCCTAACCTGCTCAACTTTGCTGCCAGGGAATATCTTTTGCAAACTTTGCACCGCTGGATGTCCTTGAAGCTCGCGCTCGCCTAGCGCTTTGGCTTGAGCTCTCTCAGCGGCAACCTCTCCCACTCCCTGCCCTTTTTGGATCGCTATCTTCCATCCACGGGGGCGCTCGGTCCCTTGCTTGTCTAAAAACTGGTTGAAGACTTCGATAACCTTATCCTTCTCCCGCATTAAGCTTGTGGCGGTAAACTCAGGTCCCGTCGCCTCGAACACGCCGATCTCACATCGAGTTGGTCGAAGTCGCTTTAAGTTCTCGACAAGAACTCTACCGGTCGTGGCCGAAGCGAAGGCAACGATATCTTCCCAGGCAAACCCAGCGGTGCCGGCCATAGCACCACTAGCCGGAGGAGCAGAGACAGCGGAGCTGGCGGACGACGGCATCGCCGTTGCGGTTGCGGCGGGTCGAGTAGGCGACACCATCCGTGTAGCTGTTGGAACTGAAGTGGTGGACGCGGCGATCCGCTGCGGCGAGGCGACCCCACCTTTGCGCTCTTCGCCACTCGTGAGACGCCCAATAATGGCGCCTATCTCCGCCACTGGCTGCCGAGTCGCCATTCGAGCGACAAGCGCCTCAAATCCATATCGAGGATGCGCTGAACGCAGCGCGCGATCAGCTCCCTCGCGAGCGACATCCCAAAGATCTTGGACATCGGTCGCTTCAAGAGATGAAACAAGGCGGAGGAGTTCGACGATCGCGTCCTTGCTTAATCCAAGCCCTACAAGCGCGTTCTCTCCACCCAGCCTGGCGACGAAGACCTCTCGCCAGAAATGGACGAACTCCCTCAGAAGCGTTGACGGATCAATTCCAGTCGCGAAGATATCGGTGGCTCGAGCTAGAACGGTCGCTGTATCTCGACTAACGATGGCTTGCGCGAGCTCAAACAAGATACGTTGGTCAACGGTGCCGAGCGCTCGGCTCGTTTCAGTGGCGGTAATTGCGCCCTGACAAAAGCTCTGCACCCTATCCAGCAGGGTCTGCGCGTCACGCATCGAACCATCAGCCATTCGAGCAACCAGCTTCAAAGACTCCGCGTCAGCCTCGATCTTCTCCGCGTCGCACACCTCTCGCAATCGAGCCTCAATAGTGGCCATGCTGAGCGCCCTGAAATCGTGTCGCTGACATCGCGAAATCACAGTCTCGGGAATCTTATGAACATCAGTCGTCGCGAGGATAAAGACCGTATGCGGAGGTGGCTCCTCAAGGCTCTTAAGCAGCGCGTTAAACGCCGAGATGCTCAACATGTGCACCTCATCGATGATGTAAATCTTTCGCTTGTAGCCAGGAGGGGGGAGAGACTTGAACGAATCCATCAAGTCACGCACGTTCTCAACGCTATTATGCGATGCTCCGTCTATCTCTCGAACCGCAAGGCTCGTCCCAGCTCCGATCTCTAAACAGGTCGAGCACTCCAAGCACGGCTCGGCGTCCTGTGGATTCTGGCAATTGATCGCCTTAGCGAGGATACGCGAGACGGAGGTCTTTCCCACTCCCCGCGGTCCAGTGAAGAGATAGGCGTGCACGACCTTATCTCGTTTGAGCGCGTTCGCGAGTGTGCGAGTAACGTGCTCCTGTCCACTGACCGAGCTAAAAACTGAGGGGCGATATTTTCTGGCGAGAACTAAGTAGGACACTCTCGTTTTCCAAAAACAAACAAGCTTCTACACGATACTCAGTCTTAGGCGAATACGCATCAAGAACTTTGCGCAACCTGCGATGAAGACGGGATTATTTTGGAAAGACCGGTATGTTAAACGACGACCGGAAACACATCACAGATACATGTAGTGCGGTTGCTATCTTCCGATCCTGGCCGGGTTCGTACACTCTCTCGCGTGTACCGATCGTCGCGCTGGATTATACGCATCGCACCCGTATCTGTCATCGAATCACCCCGTTAATTCTCGAGAAAACGATCCCTGGTATGAGGAGGGTCCCTCTCAAAAACAGAGGATGGATGACCTGAAGCATGGGACACCAGCCCCTGGGGCAACAAGCACCAGACACCCACATAATTAGCCTGCAAAACCAAGCATTTACAGTCACGCCCCGTTGGCACACCTTGTGCCCATGAAGGAGGCATGAAACTCACCCAACCCATCCTCAAAGCGATCGCTTATCAGCTCCACTCAGGTAATCCACGGTGGGGTCTCCTCCTCGCCAATGAATACCTACTGCCGGACGCACCGTTGCACGCCACACTCTGCGCCCTCTTCCGCAAACGGGTTCCCGATGGATCGGAATTAGCCGAAAGACTCCTGTCCGGCGCGCGGTGTAATGATCTGTCAGCGGAGCAACAGGCTCAAATCGGCGCTCGGGCCTCTAGTCAGATGAGGCCATCTCTCGCGCGGCCCCGCCCATTGGAAGTAGCGCCATTACCACGACACCGTCGAATACCCCCCGCGCGCGCGCGGTATGTATCTCGAGCACTCGTGGAGGGAGCGGCCCGCCACACCTCGAAGCGAATGGTTGGAAAGCCTACTGAGATGGCTTTGAGCGCTGCTCGCGCTCTTCGTATAGTATGAGGAGTCGCTCGTATGTTTTGGTAAGGTCGATAAAGGTATCGGTATCCTCCTGGCTGACCTGGGGGTTGATGTCTGGGTGCAAGCGCTTCACGACGTTGCGATAGGCGTTCTTAATATCCGCCAAGGAGGCGTTGGGTCGTAACTTAAACTTCTTCAAGCCCGCCGCGTACTCATCAACGTCCATAAAAGCGCCCGACGTCAACCTCCTGCCTTCGAACTGAGCGCGATACCGCTCACGTTCAGCAGCCTCGGCCGCCCGCCGCTCAGCCTCGGCAGCGATCCTCCGCTCGGCGCTCTTTGTGCGAAAAATCCAAGGAACAAGGAGAATCCATCGTAAGACAACGAGACAACCGAGCGCCACCATGGCAAACATGAGAATGTCTCGCTTCATTAAGATCCGAAAGCGATAGAGCCACGGAAGCTCTGTCCGAACACCCGTCAGAAGAGTGTCCGCCGATTGATCGTACCCCATATCGATGAGCGCCTCGGCGATATCACCGCGCAAGGTATCGTTCTTCGGGGCTGGATCGAGTCGAAGATCCTTGATGGAATTGAAGAGCGCAAGCGCCTCATCCGGCCTCCCCTCAGCTAATAGCCGTGACACCCACTCCTCTAGCTTTAGGATATACTTCCGCCGGATGTCGTCATCTTTTGTGGCATAGGACCACAAAAGGGTACGCACGCTCTGCTGCTCAACACCCGCTCTATCCTGGAAACCCACTTCATCAAGGGCTTTAGAAACTAGTTCGTGGTGTTTGTTGTTTCGTAATCCGAAATCGAGCAAAGAGAGGCCTTGCAAAGCGGTCAAGGGGCGGTGGTCTCGCAAAGCTTGATCGCTAAACTCAGTGACGAGTTCAGGCTGCTGCTTCTCGAAGTACTCACCTAAAAGCCCATCAAAGGTCGCTACCTTCAATGCGGAATCGAATTTAGTGATATCCTGCGAACGAATGGCGTCTTGAACTAAGGCGACCCTCTCAAGCGAGACCTTCGCGGCATCAGCAGCCGGATCCTTCTCGGCGAAGATCGTACTCGTCGCTTTGAGGGTCGCTATCCCTAAGGACACATCCCCCGCCATCATCTCCCGCCGCGCCGTCGCCACGAGTACTTGGGGGCACTTTGCCACAAGCCAGCTCAGTTGGGGGGAACTGTCTTTCTGAAGGGCGAGCTGGTTCGGGAGACTTAGAAACGCCAATGAGCCGCACACCTCGCCGTTACCGCCGCCCGAAAGTGTTACGGCGTCGAAGAGAAGATTCCCACCATCGGCATTCCCGACAAGCTCGGAGTAGAAGCGGTTCTTGTCGCGAGTACCGAGCTCGGGCGAAATGAGAACCTGCGTTACTCCAAGCGTCGCGTCATCACCCTCACCTTTTGCTGAGAGAGCGGCGAGCCAAGAACCGTAGCCGTCAAATGCGTTTCGACGCTCAAGGAAATCTGGTCGACGCGCGTAGATCTTGAAAATCAATCTTCCCGCCGTCTCTCGCGCGGCGAAGATCGATTGGTCACCAACGTCGATAGCGACGTTGGTTCCCTCAATTACTCTGATGCTATCGACCGGGAAATCCCGCCCTTGGTATTCCACGCTCTCGGCATGAACGACGTGCAGCGCGATGGTCGACGAGAGAGCCAACCCCATACCAATCGTGAGCGCTCTGGCTGCGGATATACCAGACCCCTTCCGAACAGAGGAGACAAAGGAGCGGTTCATATCCTCACTTAGACTCAATACGATCTGATCGGTCAAGCTATTTCGGTGGCAAGACACCGGAGACGTTTAGGGAGATCAATGACTCAGTTGGATGATTCGTTGTCATTTCGACCGTCCCCTTTAAATCTCCGGAGACTCGACGAGGATCCACCTTCACCACAAGAACTCCCAGTCGACCAGGCTGAACCTCTATCATCGAAGCAGAGATAGCGGAATTTGAAGTGGTGATTGACTGAATGGCTATCGGGGACGGGCCCTTATTCTCAAATTGCACTCGGCGCTCTACAGGAGCATCCCCCTGAAGCACTCCAAAAGAGACAGTGCCCGGGTTTAGACGAAGATCTCCCTTGACGGAGGCGTTGACCGGAACGTTAACGGAAGCTCGGCGCCCTCCATCGAGCTCAAAGATCACCCTGTCACGAAACTCGCCCTGTGGCACCGTCGGCAGTATCTCAATACTAACGGTCGCTTTATTCGTCGAGGACACAACGGGAGAGGCCACCAGGTATTTAGAGAGGCTCGTAATCTTCGTTATCTTCAAATCAGTGTCCTCGGCCACCGAGAAGGTTACCTCCTTTTGGCGAGACGCTAGCGGCGAAGATGGAAAGATCTCCCCGAAATCAACACGCGCTGGCTCCAAGGTGAAGCTGGATAGCACCTTTCCCTTCAGGGAAACCGTTACCTCAGGACTGTTCGTGTCATTGCTGGCGATCAGGACACTTTTTGTTTTTTCCCCCATGAAACCGCTCGTGTCGAAGGTAACGCGAACTTTCTCCGACGCGCCGGGCTTGATGGTAGGCGCGGAAAGCTGCGTGGCGGTACATCCACATGAAGCGGCGAGACGTTCTATAACGAGATCAGCGTTCCCTTTGTTCGTGATCTGAAACTCATGAACAACTTTCGTCCCCTGGGCGACGGTTCCGAAATCATACGAGTCAGTTGAAAGCGCGATAATAGGCTTCACCTCCGCCACGACCTCAGCAGATGAGGCCGCTACCGCGATTAAAACTCCAACGACGACCAGCAACCGACTACGTAACGAGGGGCGAGGCGATGGAGCTCTCTGCATATGTTTCACGGACTAACCGAAGAGTTGAACTTGATCGAGGAACTTCGTCGAGAAGTTACCACTCTGGAAGTCAGGGTGCGACAAGATTCGTCGGTGGAGCTCGATGTTCGTCGAGATGCCATCAATCAGGTACTCATCGAGAGCGACAAGCAGCTTCTTAATGCAGGATGCTCTGTCTTTGTCGCGAACGATCAGCTTTGAGATCAGAGAATCGTAGTACGGTTTGACTGAGTATCCAGCGTAAATAGCTGAATCAACTCGAACTCCGTTCCCTCCCGGTGGGTGATAGCTCTTAATCAACCCAGGGGATGGAATGAGAGTGCGAGGGTCCTCAGCGTTGATACGGGCCTCGATGGCGTGGCCTGTTATCTTAATATCTTTCTGCTGCCACGAGAGCTCCAAGCCAGCGGCAAGTCGGATCTGTTCCTTAACAAGATCTACGTCCGTAACCATCTCGGTCACTGGGTGCTCTACCTGAAGTCGAGTATTCATCTCGATGAAGTAGAACTTCTCATTCTCAAGGTCGGCGAGGAACTCAACGGTTCCAAGGCTCGAGTAGTTCACTGACTTGATGAGCTCGAGGGCCGCGTCTTGAATCTGAGTCTGAAGGCCCTCAGGCAATCCGATCGACGGGGACTCCTCGATAACCTTTTGGTACCGACGCTGAATAGAGCAATCTCGAATGCCGAGGTGTATCGCGTTATGTGACAGATCTCCCGCGACCTGAACCTCGATGTGTCGAACCTTTGGAAGGTATTTTTCAACAAGCAGGTGACCATCACCGAAAGCGGCTTCTACCTCACGCTGCGCGGTTTGGAAGGTAGAAACGAACTCTTCAGGCCCCTTCACTATCTTCATTCCACGACCACCACCTCCGGCGCACGCCTTGAGAAGGATCGGATAACCTGCCTTGTCAGCTGCTTTCAGCGCCTCAGCGGCGTCGAGCATCCCCTTGCTATCGCCAGGAATGGTTGGAACGCCCACTTTGTCGGCGACACGGCGAGCTCGGGCCTTATCGCCCATGATTCGCATACTGCGAACGGTTGGTCCGATGAAGGTAATGCCGCAACTAGCGCAGATCTCCGCGAAAGCCGCGTTTTCGCTAAGGAATCCGTAACCGGGATGGATCGCGTCGGCGCGTGTAGCTACCGCCGCCGACATGATCGACGCGATGTTTAAGTAGCTCTCCTTAGCCAAAGCGGGCCCGATGCACACGCTCTCTGTCGCAAGCTTGACGTGAAGGGCATCTTCATCCGCTTTTGAGTGAACGGCGACCGTTTTAATGCCGAGCTCGTGACAAGCTCGGATAATTCGAAGCGCGATCTCTCCGCGGTTCGCGACAAGAACTTTTTGAAATGGCACAGAGCTCATTTGAATCACCGAGGTAGTTGTGATTACACAGCTGGGTCGATGAGGAAGAGTACCTCACCGAACTCGATCACCTGACCTTCGACACCGAGGATCTTAACGATCTTACCAGATGTCGGCGCCTCGATCTCGTTCATGAGCTTCATAGCTTCGATGATACAAAGAGTATCACCTTTCCTTACCGTATCTCCCTCTTTAACAAACAGTTCAGCGTCAGGAGACGGCTTGCGGTAGAAAGTACCAACGATTGGCGACTCGACCTTTACGTAACGGCCCAAGTCATCCTGAGGTGCGGCGCCACCAGAAACAGGCGCAGCCGGGGCAGAAAGCTGCACAGCCGGAACCATCTCGTAACGAGCCTCGGAGGTCACATACGTACCACTGGTCGTTCTCGAGAGCTTTACACGGGTTCCCTCTTGCTCGAGCTCGAACTCGGTCACCTCGTTCTGTTTCAGTATCTTGATGATGTTCTCAATGTCCTTGATATCCATGGGGGCGTAT
>JAIXPR010000082.1 GCA_027486155.1 Pseudomonadota bacterium
AGGACCTCAAAGAGCATATCAGTGAAATGGTATGTGGTAGTGAGGCGGGGCGAGGGGGAAACAAGAGGGACCAACTTCTGTTCTCTCATGAGGCGTTCGAGTGTGTGGTTCGTGTGTGCGCATCCTTCTTCGCTAACACCTCACAAGTAGCGAATAGTCAGGAGAGCGCCTCAGAGCTTACCATCTCAGGTCTTCACGCGGAGCTTGGTCAGCGGGTTCGCGACAACTTTCTCCGAGTTATGGGGTGGTTTCACCGAAAGAGGGCAGCTAAGCGAGGAGCGGGGATAGCGTCGCCGCTCGGTCTCTTCGATAAAGGGCCCAAGATCATTCGCCGAGATCGAGGCGGGGTTGTTCATTCGTACTACCTCTGGCGAGCGGTCTATTCGAGGTAAGGACCTAGTCTTTAGGCCCTGGCCTCACAACGTCTGAAGGTGAGCTTAGGACGTCACACGGACGTGGCGATTACGTTGTTGAGGCACAGATTCATGGATGTGCCTTTGCGTCCTTTGCGTCCTTTGTGGTCAAAAGATTATTCTCGTTCCCTTCCTAAGCTGAGGGCTTTGGAGGACGGTCGAAATGCCACGGCACTCCTAACGTAAACTTCGTAGCTGCTGCAGAGCGCGCAGCAGCGGATGACGACCGACCGATCCTCACCTACGAAGCTTTCGGTGGATTTGTCAAAAGAACCCTATCCGGAAAATCCGAAAAAACCCCGTCAACCCCAACGGCCCGCATCGCTTCGATATCCGCGGAGTCGTTAACCGTATACACAAAGACCTTGAGCCCAGCCTGATGGAGCGTGTTTACCCGTTTCGGCGTGACCGTTTCGAGGTTGAGGTGCACCGAGTATGCGCCGAGTGCCCTCGCTAATTCGGGCGTGTTAATCGGATACCCATACAGCAGCACGCCGACAGGGATCGAAGGAGCGATCCTCTTACACGCTGCGAGCTCGTCGTGGTCAAATGAAGAGACGAGGAATGAATCGGTGTCCCATCCCTTTTCCAGGAGCGAGGTAAGATAACGACCTAGGCGCTCACCGGTTCCTGATGCCTTCAACTCAAGCTGGAGACGGGCTTTGTTGTGGAGCAGCTCCACAACCTCGGAAAGAAGTGGGATAGGCTCACGGCCGTTGACTCTCAAGGTGCGAAGGGTGCTCAGATCTAGGTTCGCAAGGGTGCCCGACGCGCCGGTAAGCCGACCGAGGGTGCGGTCATGAAATACGACCAACTCATCCTCAACCACACGGATGTCACACTCAATCCACGTTGCGCCGAGCTCAAGGGCTCGCTTGAAGCTCCGTAAGGTATTCTCGGGCTCGTAGCCGGAGGCGCCACGGTGAGCGAAGCAGATGAGATTGGCGGGTGAGGAGAGGGGCATACGTCTTAAGTATACCGAAAAAATCGCGACACCTACTAGGCTAGAACTTCCAAGGTTCTTAGTCTATCGTGATCGCTACCGTTTCTGACGAGTTGAGCGGGTACTCCCGCTTCTGTGCTATACTGAACTAGGTTTTTCGTAGCAAAGGCCGGTATCCTTGTCGGCGTTGCCTGATGGTCATATGACACACACACAATCATCCTCTCTCTTCCCTCACGGTCGATGGCTCGTTTGTAAGCCCAAAGATTACGACGTCCGGTATCAGATCAATCCCTGGATGGATTTGACGAAAACACCTCAGAAAGAGATAGCCGCTTCCCAGTGGATGAACCTTCATCACCACATCCTTCGCCTTGGAGGATGGCTCGAGTATGTTGAACACGCTGATGGGTGGCCCGATATGGTGTTCACCGCGAACGCGGGGCTTGTGAGAGGACGCGAGGTTGTCATCTCTAAGTTTCGCTTCAAGGAGCGGGCGGGAGAGGAGCGCTACTTCAAGGAGTGGTTTCTCGCGGCTGGATATACCGTGCACGAGCTTTCCAACGGCGCTTTCGAAGGGGAGGGAGACGCACTCTTCGCGGGAGATACCCTCTTTTGTGGATACGGCTTTCGCTCCGATAGGAGCGCGCACGAAGATGTGGCCTCTTTATTAGGGGTCAGGAAGGTAGTCGCGGTACAACTCCAGGATCCCCGTTTTTACCATTTGGATACCTGTTTCTGCCCACTTACGCCGAAACTTGCTTTGGTTCATCCGGGAGCGTTTAATGCTCAGGATCTCGCTACCTTGGAGCAATCCATAGAGCTCATTCGGGTGCCTCCGGAGGACGCTGTACACTTTGTGTGTAACGCTGTAGTTCTAGGCACCGACGTGGTGCTTCCCGCGGGATGCAGCACAACGTACAAGGCGCTCGCGGATAGGGGGTTTATCGCGCACCCCGTGCCGTTGGGTGAGTTTATTAAAGCCGGTGGGGCCGCTAAGTGCCTCTCGCTGAAGTTGGACAACTCGTAGGTATGGCTCGTTGCCGAATTATCTCTGTCGCAGGTGGAACCGCAAGTGGAAAGACCACGCTGGCGCATGACCTCTTTCGACTCGGTGGTACTGAACGGGTTCAGGTTATTCCCCTCGATTCCTACTATCGAGATCAGGTGAATATCTCTCTTGAGGAGCGAGCGCTTCGCAATTACGATCATCCTGACGCGTTTGATATTACCCTCCTCCGAAATCACCTTGATGAGCTTCTCAACGGAAATGGAGTAGATGCTCCGATATACAACTTCGCGCTGCACTGTCGCGATGGCAGGCAGGTGCAGCGGGTAGAGCCCGTTGATGTCGTCATCGTGGAGGGGATCCTGGCGCTGCACTATCGGGAGCTGCGAGAGGTTTACTCGTACTCGGTGTTTGTGGATACCGACGATGACCTTCGCTTTCAAAGACGCCTCAAGCGGGATGTCAGCGAGCGGGGGCGCACCGAAGAATCGGTTCATACCCAATGGAACGCGACGGTACATCCGATGCACCTTCAGTATTGCGCTCCAACCCGAGCTTTAGCGGCTGAGGTGATGACCGGCGAGCGTTGGGACGAGGGCGCTATCGCGCAACTCTGGAAGCGGATCGTATCCGCGGTTGAATAGCTCTCCTCGTTTCGGCCCACGAACGTTGCAAAGAACGGCCTGTCCTCCTAGCGGAGGCAGGCCGTTTGCTTTACTCTCTTAGGATCGTCCTACTCACACGTACTTTCGAACCGGGGCAGAGATTGTGTGGTGGTCACAAACTGATCTTGAGCCTTTTCACCCAAGGTTACAATCTTATCGGGGGATCCCGCTTTCCCTTCAGGGTCAACGGTCTCAAGGAGTCTTGCCGCTACCAGGAGCAGTTCCAGTTGATCTTCGGATCTCTTGATAAGACTCGCGATGATTCCGCTCTTGTCGACCTGATCACACGATGGACAGTTTCGAGATATCTGAGCGAAGTTAGCCCATATCGCCGTCCATTGATCGAGATACAACTTTTCAGCCCGAGCGACGTAGCCTTCAGTAATAGTTTTCTGGCCCTCGGTCGGATTGCGCGAGAGGATGCTCTTGGTGATTCGCTTGGTGAGACGAAATAACCTGAAGGATCGATTATCAAGATACGCGAGGATGTCCGCTATATTGGTATCGATACAATCAAGAAGATCACCCTGGCAGCGTTCAGTCGAGACGTTGGCTTCTACGAAGGTGTTTCCGAGAATCCACCGTAAAGAGGAGCCCGCTGGGACTGGGGCTGAGAACACGTTAGTTACTCGCCCCTGGAAGAATTCATTCGGTTGTCCAACGTCTTCTTGACCTGGTGTGAACTTGTTTTTCGCTCCGATCGGTATTCGCACTACCTCCGTCGCGTTACTCTGATAGCCAAACTTGGCGATCAGGGTTCCGTCCCGCTGGGGTTCAACACATTCAGCGATCGGTGTAATCGGAATGGGTGTAGCTGTCGCGGTAGGACTCGGTGTGAAGGTAGCCGTTGGAGTCGCTGTTGCTGTTGGAGTGGATGTAGCCGTAGGTGTTGCCGTCGGGGTCGCAGTCTCTGTAGGAGTGCTCGTCGGTACTGGGGTTGGCACAGAAAGAATTCTGGCAGAGTAAGAGTGAACGTTGCCGCACGAGAGTCCCCATGATCCACTCAATTGACTCGGGGATAATCTTGTTACGATCTCAGAGCGGATAAACTGACATCCCCACGAGGGAAACGAACACGCTCCCCTTCTTGAGTATCGAGCTACTCCCGTTACCGAGTATGTATAGCCGTTCTGTTGGATTGTGTACGAACAGCTTGCGGAGCAGTTTGTGGCGTGAGCGGCGAGAGGCGTGAACATCGCGATTGATGAAAACCACACCAGGAAAAGAGCGCGTCGATTTACGTTGCAACGTATCATAACCTGTCCAACTCCTGCGCCTGTACGTGGCGCGCATCTCTAAAACCAAACCTGGTGGTCAATCAACCTTGGCGACGACCCGCCTCTTATTCCCTCTAAGCCCATTCGCCCCCTCTCTTGTCCGGATGAAATCCAACGGTGCTTCTACTTTTCTTGACCCGCGTGCAATGTTTGTTAAAGTGAAGGAATATCAATGGCTTGGGAAAGTGTTTGGGTATTGAAGCTGGTGCGCCGATAGTACTCAGGGATATGATAGTTATCCGCTAAACCACTGAAGGGAAAAGAGGTCCACAATGAAGAAGGTCTTGGTAGCATTCATGGGTCTGGGCGCATTAGGTATGGCGGCACTCCTTCTGTTGCAGTCAGCGGCTAATCACAAATCGGCGATTCTCAACGCCTTTCAGTCGGATTTCGATTCGGGGAACCTGGACGCGATGGTCGCTCGCGCGGATGGCGTTTTGGCGGGTTCGCAGGATGACATCGACGCACTCCTCGCGGCGGCAACGGCGTACGCGATGAAAGGTAGTGTAGGATTTTCGGAGCGGGAGAACGGTTCGAAGGCGATAGAGTACGCGGATCGAGTGTTGCGAATCTCCCCGGACAACTCAGAGGCTTTCCGGGTCAAAGGGTACGCTCTAGAGATTCAAGAGCGGTACGATGAAGCGCATGCGAATTACGATAAAGCTATCGCGAACGATCCCCGTAATTTTCAAGCGCTCAGTAATAAAGGTCACGCCTACGACCTGCAGGGTAATCTCGGTGAGGCGGAGAAGTTCTATCAACGATCGCTTGAGGTCAATCCAAACGGTGACCACGCCTTGTTGAATATCTCGCGCCTCTATATCCGGCAGAAGCGACTTCCTGAGGCGAAGAGATCCCTTGAAACACTTGGAGAGAACTCTCGCAACACGCGGTTTCGGGCAGAGGCATATCAAAACCTCGCTGAGCTCCTACGCGCTGAGATGAACTACGAGGAGGCTAAGGCCGCAATAGATAAAGCCATTGAGCTGGATCCCTCGGTGCCGCAAGCGTGGGTTACCCGCGGTCGTGTACGCATGATGGCATTTATTGAGGAGGAGGAGGCGACTCACGCCGCGATAGAGGGGGATATCCGACAGAGCGCAGAGAAGGCTACAACTCTTAATCCGAACGCGGCCGCGGCGTACACGCTCCTCTATGACCTCTACACCGGAAAAGGGGACGCTGAGAAGCGAGCCATCTACAAGCAAAAAGCCTTAGAGGCGATAGATAAGGATATCACCCTAGGACAGGAGGAGCGTAAGGCGCTGAGGTCCTACCTTGAGTCTGAGATTAGCGTGGTCCAGGAATCCGACGGTGGGGCATCGAACTAGCTTCCCTAATCCTCCGCCCACCTCGTGCGCCCTCTCCTATATCACTCCAGCGCGGCAGGGAGTTCGCAACAAAGTACCGATGGTCGTCGAAATGAGAGTAGGGTATTTTGCGTGGGTAGTACGAGGGCAGGGCTGTGTTACATAAGACTACCAAAGAACAAAGGGAACGACTGCGAGTGAGGCGGGCTGAGAGTCGAGCCAGGGTTCGAAATCGAATCGCTGAGGATGCTCATCTGGCATGCTACCTCTATCTCGCCTCGGCGGATGGTGAGATCACGGGGGAAGAGATTCGCTTCCTTGAGGTGGAATTCGATTCCATACGCTCCCTTACCCCTCCGTCAAAGGACTCCCTCTTCCGAAAGGTACGTTCTCTTGTGAGCGCGGTCCCGCCATCCTTGCAGGAGCGTCGGCGGTTGAGTGCGCGACTTCTTGAGTTCGCTGTGTGCGACAGGTCTCTTACGACTCACGAGGAGGAGGCGCTGCGGGTGATTGAG
>JAIXPR010000293.1 GCA_027486155.1 Pseudomonadota bacterium
GAAGGAGGAGGTCGAAGATCAGGTCATACGAGAGGTGTGTCTCGGTGGAGACGCCGCCGTAGGCTAAGAAGTATCCGACGAGAACTAATCCAACGGTGTACGGAAGTTTCGTCCGACGTGATATGATGCCAACCACACAGGATATGAGAAGGAGCGCTAATTTTGATATCACCATGGGGCCTCTATACGGTTCTTGCCCGGTGAGGATAGGTAGTTCGCGCGGGGTTGTCAGCCTCTTTTCGTCGATCTGTCAGGGGATCTTGTAGGCCCAGGTGGAGCGCATACGTTAGGGAGGTTTTTAACTCTACCGTGTCGTATATCTCATGTGAAATACTGCTATAGCGAGGCGCATGCCATGAATATAGTTACAACGATCCGCTCCCCTAATTACACCGATCTCGACATCCCGGTGGAATTCGTCGTACTGCATTTTACTGCCGCCTCCTTGGAGCGCACCCTGGAGATCTTCACCGACGCTGCTTCGGAGGTCTCCGCCCATATCGTGATCGACCGAGACGGATCGATCTATGAACTGGTTCCCTGTCTCGGGGGAACCGCGCAAAGGGCGTGGCATGCGGGAAAGAGTCGTATGGAGTTCTCCACAAACGGCGATTCTCAGCTTATTGAGTCCTTCAACGACCGCTCCATCGGTATCGAGTTAGTAAACCTCAACGGCAATCTCTTTCCGTACACGGAGGCGCAGTACGCCTCGCTCTTCGGAGTGCTTGAGCGGCTGAAGGGGCTGTATCCAGGGCTTGCGCGTCCCGAGGTAGTGGTTGGGCATGAGCAGATCGCCGGGTTCCGTGGAAAATCTGACCCAGGGCTTTGCTTTGAGTGGGAGCGGTTATTCGCCGTGTGTTATCCCAATTTGGGAGCGCCTCGACGGAATCAGGTGTGTCGAAAGGCCTTTGTGGAGAAGATGTCGGGATTAGTTAGAGCTCTCGGGATTACCGTGAACCGAGCGTCCGGAGAGGTCGAGATTCCCGAAGGGGTGCCCTCATCCTTGTTTGAGCACCTAAGTGCCTTATCTGAAAGCGCTCTTTCGAGGGATGAGGTCTAGGGTTCCCCCGTTGACATCTGTCGCTTCCTGTTTAAGGATCACCCTCGCTTGAGGCGTGCTCGTACGTCGCAACCTTTTAGTTTTATTCACCTTACTATGAAGACCACACTTTCCCGCATCCTCTCCCTCGTTCTTTCGACATCAGCAGTGCTTTTCGCCGCGGGATGCGGCCCTCGAGGAGAGTCTCACACTATTGAGCAGATCTTCTCCGACGCTCGAGCGGGCTACACTGACATCGCTTCAAAGGCGAGCGCTGATATGAAAGGCACGCTTGCTGGTCTGACCACCTCACTCGACAAGCTCGCTGGGCAAGTTGGTGGTGGTGACGTTCGACAGCTTTCGGCAAGCCTCGCTGACGGGCTCACAGCTCTGCAGCCGAAGGCAGGATTCACGCAGCGTGCGGCTATGACTGAGTTGATTAAGCAGTACCGTCTTATCGCAAGCTCAACCGACGCTAAGCTTGTCGCTGGCGCGGCGAACTTGAAGCTCGTTGCGGCTCGTACCTACTCGCTTCTCTCCGCGGAGCTCACCTCGACCAACTTCCGCATCTCGTAATGCGCTGAGTGATAGAGGAAGAAAAGGGGGCCTGTGCGCCCCCTTTTTTATTAGTCATCGTTCTCCCGTAAAACCCGTTGTAGCCCCTCGCTTCCTAAAGGGTGGTTTTCACACCGTTCGAAAGGGAGGATACTGAGAAGCAACATCTTGCTCACTATCAGGTCGCTCCCGTGAAGAAGGTTCGAATCGCATGTATACTCTCGGTTGTGGCGCTCTTCCTCGGTTGGTTGCCGAAGCTCGGGGCGGATCGGACGTTCTGGTATCTCGATAACGATTTCGCGCACTACTACCTGACCGGCAGTTTGGTGAGGAGTGGCATCAATCCTTACGCCGTCAATCTATCCCCTCTCTACGCGGAGCAGGGCTTCACCCCTACGAGGGATATCCCTCAAGCGGGAGCGCCTCCGGCGCTCGCCGTTCTGATGGCCCCCTTTTCAGCGCTCTCGCCTGCTCCGGCGTTTTTCGCCTGGTCCGCGGTTCAGGTAGGTTCCCTGGTTTTCGGAGTTCTCCTCCTCCTTCGTCATTGTCAGGTAACGCTCTCCTCACGAGCCACTCTTGGCGTTGTGCTCGCGGCTATCGCTCCCCTTGGGATGTTCGCCCATCTCCGGTACGGTCAATCACAAGCGCTTATCTTCGGATTAGCAGCGGCGGGGATCGTGTTGCTCTCTCACGCTTCGACGGTGTCCTGGAGGCTTGGGGCTTTTCTCTGCGGAGTCTCGGCATCACTTAAACTCTTCACCGCTCCCCTGGGATTCGTTGTCGCGCGCTATCGTGGGTGTGAGGGGCTCGGCTGGTTCCTCGCTGGTTTCATCTCGTTGTGGGGAGTCTTCGTTGGTATCTGTGGATGGGATGCTCTGCGACACTTCTTCACCTCTACACTTCCCTATATTCGCGATCTCTCGGTCGCCTTTAACGGCAATATCAGCCTCTCCGGCGCGATAACGTATTCGTACCGGATCCTAACTGGAGCGGATCTTATC
>JAIXPR010000227.1 GCA_027486155.1 Pseudomonadota bacterium
GTACGATTGCTATGGCTCAAGGACACACCCAAGTAGCTGAAAAGACACACGGTGCGAGTTCCTCTCAAGAACAGCGCTGAGAATCCCGATACTAAACCCGGATACTTCTAGGGAAGCGAGGCAAAACTCCACGTGAACGTGCTCGTAAACGTGAACGTGAACGTACCCGGAATAAAAATCAATATTTTCGGGTACGTTCACGTTTACGAGCACGAGCACGTTTCAGGGTCCACAATTAGACTCCTAATAGGTTTTGCCCCGATTCCCTAGCGTCCTAGGTGTAGTGACAAACGCTGAAGCGTGTACGCTCAGCGCGGGGAATCAAGCATGAATATACGTTATCGGCTCTACCTTCTGACCGTCCTTAATGTATTCGTATGTCTGACGATAGGACTCGTGGGATACGCTGGCATTGAGCGACTTCACCCGGTCCGCATCAATCACGATATGTATACAGAAACCACCGATGCCCTTGATTCAGTGGCGGTTCTGCAAGAGGCGATGAGAGCTGACGCCCTCCTCGCTCTATCGAGTGACCGCGTTGGCGAGACGCTCACTACCGCGCGAGCGAATATACAGCAGCATGCCCGCAATCTCACGAACGCTTTTGGTCGGCTTACGTCCGCCCCTCTTCCAGCAGATGTCGCGAGAGCTATCGCCGACAATAAATATTACTCTGAGCGACTCGCATCTATCGCCTCGGCGATCCCCGAACAGGGGACAAAGAATCCCGAGACGCTTGCTACTCAGGTACAGTTCTTCTTGGAAACCTACTCCCTCATGCAAGCCTCGACCGCCAAAAGCAAGGCACAAACTCAGATGTTATGGCAGGCCGATCGCGCGCGGGCCGCCACGTTCGCGCATTCAGTTCAGAACATGGTCATGACAACGCTCCTGCTGGGCGTAGCCTGTATTATCGTCTTAGTGCTTATTACCATACGCTCGATCATTCGACCTATCGGAGAGGTTATCGAAGCGTTAGGTGTGAGCGCGGCCGCTGTGGATACCTCCGCGCAAAAGATGTCTCTCTACGCGGAGGACCTCGCTCAAAGCGCGACGCAACAAGCGGCCGCGGTGCAGGAGAGCGGCGCGTCCATGACCGAGATGTCAAGCATGATAGCTCAAACCAGCGATTCAACCACCGAATCTTTAGCGAACGTCCGTCGAATGGCGGAGCGAACACAGGACGGCAATCGCGTCATGGAGCGCCTAGCGTCATCCTCTGAGGCGATAAACCAGGCGGATACCCAACTTCGAGAGATGGTCGATATCATCGACGAGATCTCGGCGAAAACATCCGTCATTAACGATATAGTGTTCAAGACCCAACTCTTGTCCTTCAACGCGTCGATTGAAGCGGCCCGCGCAGGACAACATGGTCGAGGGTTCGCGGTGGTGGCGGAGGAGTTCGGAAGTCTCGCGGAAGTAAGCGGGACAGCGGCGAAGGAGATCCAGTCCCTTCTCGAAACGAGCAAGAAACATGTAGCCGAAATCGTTGAGATGACGCATCAACGAGTCACCGATGGTCTTACCGTGAGCAAAGAGGCCCTCTCCATCTTTCATGAGATGTCACGCGATATCAACCAGATTACCAAGCAGATGCAACGAATCTCCGAGGCTACACGTGAGCAAACGGTTGGCGTACAGCAAACGTCCACCGCGATGAATCAGATGGACCAAGCCGCGCAACGGAATTCTCACCTCGCGGGGGACTCACTGCGTAACGCGTCAGACCTATCTCGTCAAAGTCACAAACTGACGAATATAATGCGAGGGCTTTTTTTCCTTATAAGCCATAAGACGAAGGAGCCATTGGCGCCGAGCTCGGCACCTGTACACACCGCTTCTAAACAAACGAGGATCTTTGAGTTTAACGACGCCGACGCCTCCCTGGGTTCAGAGTTTCTCCAAGAGGCGGCCACCAAGCTGACTCATCGAACGCATGCGCAAAGTACGGGGGCCATCAGCGCTGATGATGAGGATTTTCGCCCGTATAATGGATCATCTCCGCGGTGAGGTACGCGAGGCAAACCCCCACGTGGCACATCTTCACAAAGAGAGCGGCGAGAACGCGGAAACAAGAGAACCGTTACTAGTGGTCCTATTCCCTCGCCGCACTCTTTATGATCCCTTGCGAGCGCTACTAGAACCGAACACGGATACCAGCCATTGCCGACGCCCCAGGGAGCGGCGCGACGTCCTTTATGTACGAGACATGGTTGCGCACCTTCTCACTTAAGAGGTTCGTTCCTCGCACAAAAAACTCATAGGTGCGACCCTGGTAGTTCACATCCTTACTGAGATACAGATTGAGCATAGAGTACCCATCCGTCGTTGTCTCATTCTCCGCGACCATATCCTGGGCAAACACCTGCTGCAACTCGATACGCGCGCGGAAGAGATCCTCTCGGTAGTAGTTCGCGCCGAACTTCATGCGAAGGGGCGGAACACGAGGCAGGTACTCATGTGAGTCTCTGTTTCGGGCCCACACGTAATCCGGTTGAAAATCGAATGAGACCTCCCGAGCTACGGAATCATCAACGTAGTACGCGACCTGTGACTCAAAGCCCCAGAAATCGGCGGGAATGTTCTCAAATTGGTACACGGGGAGGTCATCCTCTATCTCTCCTGTAGGATCGGCGTAGATGTAGTTCCAGAACCGATTGTAGAAACCTCCCACAAATCCTCTCACGTCCCCTTCGGTTTTTCGCAGAGCGATATCCGTGCCGAGCGACTGTTCGGTGTTGAGCTCAGAATCACCGATCTCAAAGGCACCAGTAGCGATGTGCGGCCCATCCGCGAAGAGCTCCTGCGCGTTCGGCGCTCGCTCGGTGTAGGCTGTGGACCAGGTGATAGCGTAGTCGTTAGTCAGGTTCTGGATAGCGCCCACTGATTGACTAAAGAGGTCGTATTGACGGGACAAGCCATCGTCAGATGACTCTCGGTCAAAGCCTTCCGACTCAGCCTCATTCCAGTCATAACGGAGCCCCGCTTGAAGTGTGAGATCCTCGGTCGCAGAGAGCTCCTCAAGCGCGAAGAGTGAGTAGACATCGGTGGTAGAGGGTGGCTGAAACGCCTCCTCTCCGACAGCATCTACGTCATTCGCTTGAAATTGAGCGCCCCAGGTTCCTCGCACTCCGCCCACCTCTTTGTGCTTGAGGTCGATACGTGAATCGAGGCCGTTGTTCGTAAAATTAGTTCCCGCTTCCTCGCCCTCGAACTCAGTGTGTTGGTAGTCGACATACCCCGCTCGCACCGTACCTGATTCGATGAATTCACCGGTATCACGCACCCCGGCTCGAAAATCAGCGCGGCGTCGGTGGGCGTTAATGGAGATATCTGGCTCGCCATTTGGAACACCATAGATAGTTTTGTAGTCATTGAAGGAGGCTCCGATATATCCCTTGTCGAAGATGTACGATCCTCCCCCCGTCAACACATCGGTCTGCGTGTCACTCCAGGTGAGCGTGCCTTGTGGTTCAGGGTAATCGATAGGTGTCGTCGCGCGTAGCTCGCCAGTGCGAGCGTAACCAGGAATATGGTAGTCATCCGACTTGGAAGCCAACGCGTCGACGTGTAGAGCGACATTCCCAACTGGGGCGGTAACGCTCATTAAACCCGTTCTGGTCTCGCTCGCGCTGTCGCCACGAATCTCAGCGGTGCCCTCCGCTGGGGCGTCCGGGAGATACTCGGGGATTCGATTATCAAAGGTATTAACGATTCCTCCCACAGCGCTCGTTCCGTAGAGAAGCGACGCTGGTCCTCGCACTACCTCAACCTTGTCGATAAGTGATGAGTCGATCGTTACGGCGTGGTCTGGGCTCGCGGCTGAGAGGTCGTTGGTCCCTACTCCGTTTTCAAGAACTCGAATACGGTCACCATCGAGACCACGAATGACGGGCCTCCCCGCGCCAGGACCGAACGAACTCGATGTAATACCTGGCTCCAGCGCCAACGTGTCGCCGAGGGATGAGTTCACCTTCATATCGAGATCGTCGCCTGAGAGGACGGTGACGGGCTGTAACTGCTCGGAGAGGGTCTGACCGAGACCGGTGGATTCCACCACGATCTCCTCGAGTCGCTGCTCTTTGTCCTGCGCATCGGCTGGTAGAAGGCATGCTGAACAGAGCGCCACAAACAATGAGACACGATAACCACTTTTGAGACCTTTCATACGCCGTACCCCCCTGAAAGTTTGAGGAGAGTATACCAGGCCCTCTCGTTTTGCAACCCGGTTGCGTTAGCATGGTCAGCGAATAAAAGCGTTTCAGATCGGATGCTTAGTAAAGACCACATGCCCATCCAGAACAAAAAGCTCTCCCTCCATTAAGAAACCCTCGCAGAGAGCCGACCTCCTCTTATGGAAGCAATGTTTTCGCACGGGAGCTCCCTATGGATGCACAGGATAGGAACGCCAAAGAGATTAGGATCATGATAGTCGATGACTTCGCCGGGATGCGAACGATCCTTAAGCACACCCTTCACCTGCTCGGATACGACCGTATTGTCGAGGCTCGTGGGGGGCAAGACGCGCTGATGAAACTCAAAATGGAGCCGTGCCACCTGATCATCTCAGACTGGACAATGCCGAACATGTCCGGCCTTGAATTCCTCTCCGCGCTTAAAGGCGATCCCGCTTTGAAACTGGTCCCCTTCTTGATGATCACAGCCAAATCGGAACGGTCGAATGTCATCGAAGCGGCTCACGCGGGAGTGACGCATTACATGATCAAACCGTTTTCAGCGGAAGCTCTGCAAAAGAAGCTTGAATCGATACTTAGCTCTGTGCCACGGGCACCCGACAGCCTGTAGGAAGAAGAGGCAAAACCTACGAGGAGCCTCATTGTGGACCGCGACACGTGAACGTGCTCGTGCCCGTACAGGTGGACGTACACGAGAAAGTTAGTTTTTTGTTCCGAGTACGTTTACGTTCACGTTTACGAGCACGTTCACGTTGGGATTTGCCCCGCTTCCTTGGGGTATACGCGATAGTGTCCGACTACCGATACGGATTACCGAGAGATGGTCCCATGTACCGATACTCTTGGCGATCAGAGGAAGGATTTCCATCCGGGATATCGCTCTTTATCTCCTCGCGAAGAGCATCTATCTCACGCTGACGCGCCAAGATCTCTTTTTGATTATTCTTGATATCCTCAATCTTGATCTCACGAAGCGTCTTCTCGCTGTAGTGATCGTAGATCATTCCAGCCGCTAATCCGACCGGCAAACCGATCGCGGTACCGAGCAACGCGCTCGCGCCGACATCTCCACCTGATACAACGCTTCCAATAATCGCCCCTGTTCCCGCACCTAACGCGGCTCCTCCAACACTCCCTACAGCGAGCGGAGCGGCGTGGTAGCCACATCCAGAGGATAGAACAGCAGTACAGAAGAGCGTGGTTAGTAGTGATCGAGACATAGCTTATCCAGCCTTTTTAAAACTCTTGAGGAGATATGGTACGAAATCCGAACAGTGTCGCTTAATGCTGAATCATTAATTACCATTATATTTCAGCGCCTTACAGGCGCCTCGCTGAAAAATCCGGGATTTCGCTTTCCGCACATCCTCCAGGGCCTTCCCAAGCAGCTTAAAAATCTCTCCCTACCCACCTCTCTCGCGCATTGTTCTTCGCCGTCCAGTCATCTACTAAATGTAATAAATTCATACCGATGGCCTCAAAAAAAACCACACAACTAAACCCCTCGAACGCCGAACGCCAACGTCTCTCCGAGGACGAGCGTCGGGTACACAACTGGAAACGGTGGGGCCCCTACCTGCCTGAGCGTCAATGGGGCACAGTTCGCGAGGACTACTCCGCGGACGGCTCGGTGTGGTCGTACTTTACCCACGATCAAGCTCGAAGCCGTACCTATCGATGGGGAGAAGACGGACTTCTCGGAATCACGGATCGACAATGCCGCCTCTGCTTCTCCCTCGCGCTCTGGAACACGAAAGACTCTATCTTGAAGGAGCGCCTTTTCGGCTTAACTGGACCAGAGGGTAATCACGGCGAGGACGTGAAGGAGTGCTACTACTACCTCGATTCAACGCCTAC
>JAIXPR010000131.1 GCA_027486155.1 Pseudomonadota bacterium
GTGCCAAGAGAGATATACCGACTCCCACCCGGGGTGGCGCATAACAGTCGGCCCGCCTTACTATCTTCCGGAAAAACCAAGTCCGGTTATTTAGTTACGCGCCGTCTGGCTTGCACATGCTTGACTAATAGGGGACATCAAATACCGCAGCTGCCATAACACCTTCCACAAGGTCGAGGAGATATGTTCGATGTACGGTCTAAAATGCCCAGCTTAGTGGCGGCGCTCACGCTGCTCACTATCCCTCCGGCATCCGTTCAGACCACGAACGACAAGCCACGCGATCCGCCAGCTAAGCCTCACCCCGAGAAAAAGGCGCTCCCGCCAATCGCCCCGACTCGTCACATACTCTCCACCCCGCTCACCCTCGATCGAGCCGTGGCCGCCCTTAAAACGGACAAGGAGGCGTTCCTGCGATGGAACCCTCCGCCCCCTCCTGGGGGATTGCCGGCAGGGACGATAGTGCATCAACCCCCGGCCGAACCTCACGGCACATCGGAGCGAGACCCGCGGGTACAGATACAACCCTTCGTTGTTAGGCTAACCAAAGGCGCAACGCTCTCAGCGCTCGCCCATACCTTCAAGGTCCCACTTGAGATCCTACTCGATAAGAATTGCCCTCGTGGAGAGGTCGACGCCCGCCGACTGAAGGAGGGCACCGATATCTGGATTCCGCTCTTCCAAGACCTCCGGCAGGATGGGTACGCGCTTGAAGGCCTACGAATCAACAATGAATCCGAATGCGTCACTATAGCCACCCGACTGCTCACCAAATGGAATAGGCAATCAACGGGTCGAGAGCACCTTGCGGTAGCGTTCCAGCACCTCTCCCCCGCCGACCGCGCGGAGGTAATCGGCCGCATAACAAACGCGCTTGATACCATTCAACAGAGCGAGACAGCGGCAGGCGTCAAGCTCTCCCCAGCCCATCTGCTAGCGACTAAAGAGTATGCGGATGCGCTCCGGGTGGCGAAGCCGCTCAACGGTATCGACAATCCATTCCGACTCTCCCCAGCCTCCCTGGTGGCGATTGCAAAGGAGCGCATGAAACTTCGGGATCCTGACGCGGCGATTACCACGGGCGAAGTTGTAACTATCATCGCGTGCAAAGGGGATCACAACGGCGCCTTTCCCACCCTCGACAACGCCGTGCGCACCGCGATAGCAGCCAACAGAGCGGTACAGTACTTCGAGGTAGGTAAAGTGTCGGCCGCGGTTGACGCCGCGCGGCAAGTCGCTAAACGCTACGGCAAGGGGAGCGAGCTCCTTCTTATCGCGGGCCACGGAACCTTTAACCACGGAACCAAAACAGGCGAGATTCACCTCGCGTATAATTCAGTGTTAAGCGCGGCGACACGGGCGCAGAAAGAGGATCTAATCCTCTATTCCTCGAATACGAAGGCTCTCGGCGAGCTGACCACATGTACAGCCAACGGCGGAACGATCCTCTACCTTAGTTGCCACTCCGGCGCTGGAGGCGCTGGCGAGGATAACATCGTGAAAGCAACGGCACGCGCAGCGAACGAAACGGATAGTGCGCTGACGGTCATCGGAGCCCCATCCGCGACCAATTTAAAGTCGATCGCATTTCCAGCCAAGGTGGGCTCACCCGTCAAGGTCGAGTACCTCAACTGCACTCCCCTCCAGATCTCGTCGGCCCCGGTGGTCGATGAGCAAAGGGAGCGCGGCGCACGGTAGGGCCCGCTGCCTGTCTCGCCGAAGCGTCAGCGAAGGCGGATCCTCGCGGGCCGTATCGTAACGCCTATCGATGAAGCGTTAATACCTCCAGTTGTGGTACGGCCCGCCAGGAGTCGGGCCCTACCGTGTGATCGATCGTCCGTACGGGGATGTGGGATTACCTAATGGTAAACCCGGCGTCGATTCAGACATTTGCCCTCCCTAAAGCATCACCGCGGCCGTACCTCGTCATATCAGAGAGACTAGCAACGCTCGGGGAGACCCTATCGTGCAACCTGAACACAAAATGGCCCCCTCTCAGCAGGCAGTGGCAGAACCCGATACCGACGGTTCGTTACCGGGTAGCGTTCGAGCGGATATTCGCGCAGCGCTTACCCACGTGGGGTCGGCTAGCGTCGTCCTCGTACCAAGCGAGCGAACCCCGTCACAGCCCTCTCACGATCATCCGTATCGTCCGAGCATCCCGCTACCTCACGTGATCATATCGATTATCCAACAGACACAACCAGAAATAGGACCCTCGCTCCTAACCGGCGGCGCCGGACAAGGGGCGGCAAGGGATCCGCTGCTCGAAGCGCTTCAACGCCTAGGTGGATACGGTATCCTGCCGGCACGAGATGGTCTTATCGCTCAGCCGCGCGACATCCCATCCCTTCGGGGCCATCCCGCTTCGTGGCTTCACAAGGGCCCCGACGCCGTTTCCTCTCACCGAACGCCGGAGATCTCACTCCCCGAGTGGAAAAGAGGGGATACGCCGCGGGCAGAGCCTTCCCGAGAGGGAGACGGTGCGAAACACGCTCAAGCCCAGCCCAAGCAGGAGCCGCTCTCAGAGGAGAAGGTTCGGCAGATCCTTGAGACAGCCCTCGCCGCGTTTCACGAGCGCCAACGGAGCGTTTCACCATCGGCTGACCAATCCGGCGCCGAACGAATCCTCGATCGGGGAGTAGAGCTGCGTCCTAAGGACCCGGCTATCGACACGCCCCTCTCTCAATCGGTGCGGGATACCCTGAACGATCCTCGAAACGAGACCGCGCGCCTGATCCAGCAACTCTTAACCGGCGACCTTCACCAAGGAAGGCAATCTCCCGCTCCTATCGCGGGGGTATCGAACACGGACCGATCGGCATCGCACCAGTTGGAACCAACCCTGATCTCGGTTCGCACAGGAATTAACGAGGGACTATCCCAGATTCGAGACGCCCTTCAGACAACGATAGAACGCTCCTCACCTCGCCCACCATCCCCATCGGCATCCTGAACCGCTCCATCAAGCTGACCAACGAGCCGCCGCAGGGCCTGAAGGCCAACCTCAAGCGCGCCTTCTGCATCTTCACGCCGGAGTTCATCA
>JAIXPR010000359.1 GCA_027486155.1 Pseudomonadota bacterium
GAGACGTCCATCCTTCGTGCGCAATGTAGCGACACGCTGCTTGGTGTCTACCGACTCAACCGTCGCGGTGAGCTTAGCTACCGCTGTCTCCTCTCCCATGAGTCCGCCGTTCGGAAGGGTTCCACGGGATGAGGTTTGGATAACGTTAAGACCTTGTGGCGTGTTGGTCTCCGTAACGACATCGACCGGGGTGATGCTCGATGAGGAACATGCGCTCATCGCAAGCGAGAGGGTGAGAGCTGACAAATATCTATTCATTATTCTACCTGTTTAAAAGCGGCACCTTGAATGGCAGATCGCCGTCCGGAGGGCCGCGGGTCACACTGCCGGTATGTAGCGGAAAAGAGTGGGCGAATCCAGATAAATTTTGCTCACACAACACACTGGGCATCAAACTCGCGTTATGACCGCGGTGAGCTCGTTACGTTCCCTTTCGGTGTTGCCCCCCTCCTCTATAACGGAGTATTTTCTCCCGGTGACGTAGCCCGACACGAGTACATATCGGGCAAGCTCCACAGCACACAGCTCCACGAAGGACCGTATGAAAACCGTAACCGAAGCCGACTTTATCCAGAGCGTTCAAGACGCACTCCAGTTTATCTCCTACTATCACCCGCTCGACTTCATCCACGCGATGCACAAAGCGTATCTAGCCGAGGAGTCAAAAAGCGCCAAGGACGCGATAGCTCAGATCCTTGTTAACTCACGCATGGCGGCTGAGGGACACCGACCTCTCTGCCAGGACACCGGAATCGTTGTTGGATTCGTGAAGATCGGAACGGAGATACGGATCGACTCCAAGCGACCGTTGCAGGAGCTCTTCGACGAGGGGATTCGACGCGCGTACAAGGACTCCAGCAACCCGCTCCGCGCCTCGATGGTTACGGATCCGGCCGGAAAGAGAAAAAACACAAAAGATAACACCCCAGGCATCCTTCACGTGGAGTTCATTCCTGGTGACAAGATAGAGGTTTCCATCGCCGCCAAGGGTGGAGGTTCCGAGAACAAAGCGAAACTTGAGATGCTCAACCCGAACGATGATATCGTAGGATGGGTGCTTGAGACGGTCCCACACATGGGGGCCGGTTGGTGCCCACCCGGGGTTCTTGGAATCGGTATTGGCGGCTCCGCTGAAAAAGCGATGGTTCTCGCCAAGGAGTCATTGATGGCTCCTGTCGATATTCACGAACTGAAAGCGCGTGGGGCGAAGACGCGCGCAGAGGAGCTTCGGTTGGAGATCTTTGAGAAGGTCAATCAACTCGGTATCGGAGCTCAAGGTTTGGGCGGTCTCTCAACCGTGCTCGATGTCAAGGTGCTTGAGTATCCAACGCACGCGGCTTCCCTTCCGGTCGCTATGATTCCAAACTGCGCGGCCACCCGTCACGTTCACTTCGAGCTTGATGGTTCAGGACCGGCCAAGCTCACACCTCCATCCCTCGATGAGTGGCCGACGATCGAGCTCTCCTTAGGAACCGGCGCGCGCCGACTCGACCTCTCCACGATCACTCGAGAGCAGGTAGCCTCGTTACAACCCGGCGAGACCGTTCTCCTCTCCGGAAAGATCCTGACCGGCCGAGACGCCGCGCACAAACGGATCGCTGACACCCTGGCCCGAGGTGAAAAGCTTCCGGATGGGGTCGATTTCAAGAACCGGTTTATCTACTACGTGGGCCCAGTCGACCCAGTGGGCAACGAGGTTGTTGGCCCAGCCGGACCAACGACCGCGACACGTATGGACAAGTATACCGAGATGATGCTCCAGACCGGGCTTCTCGGCATGATCGGAAAAGCTGAGCGAGGCCCTGAGACGGTCGAGCTGATTAAAAAATACCAAGCTGTCTATCTTATGGCGGTTGGTGGCGCGGCATACCTCGTTTCAAAGGCGATCATCGGATCTCGCGTGGTGGCGTTTGAGGACCTCGGAATGGAGGCTATCTATGAGTTCGAGGTCAAGGATATGCCGGTAACCGTCGCGGTGGACAGTCATGGCGTCTCTGTCCACGAGGTAGGTCCGAAGGAATGGCGGAAGAAGATCCTCAACGTCCTGCAGTAGGACTGAGTGAGGTAATTCATCGCGGACGGAGTCGCGCCGCGATAAATCCCCCTTCGGCGACCCTGTGCGTTTCCACAAAGCACGTACGCGCAAGCTCATCGATCGCGTGGGATATCTCGTGCGCTTGGAGCACCCCTACGATCCAGATCTGGCCACCCGGCGTGGCAGCGGCGAGCTCCTTCTTGAGGCGAGCGCACATTACCTTAGGTTTGGTGATCTTCCAGTTCGAAACGAGAAACGGCATCGCTAACGAACGATCACGTCGGGTGTAGAGGGCGGCAACGGTCGCGTCTGCCCGGCGCATAACAACGAGATCCTGGGGAGCGCGCTCCGCGGCGAGATAGCGGAGCGCCCCCTTGATGTTATTGCGATCGAGGGGTCTCAGCGCTCCCGCGGTGGATGAGGCAACCGATGGAGCGACGACCAAGAGCGCCACTCCGAGGGCAACTACCCGCATCAACGTCCCCTCACCTCGCGCTCTCTCAACTAAGAACGCCGTCCCACGAGCGGCGCTCAATACGATAAAGGGGGTCGTATACAACACGAGCCGAGAGCTCAAGGGCGCGACTCGAAACAGCGCGAGCGTGAACGCTATGCCGAGAATTGACGCTACATAAGGTGCTAGCGGCGAGCGCTCCCGATACATGCGCGCGATCCCAAGAAGCACGACGCAACAGAGAGCCCCCTGCCACAGAGTGCCCCACCACGCGGAGTCCAGATGCCGCAGGGAAAAGAGGCGGGCCGGGATGAAGATGTACTCCATAAGGCTGCCCCAACTCTCCACTATCCAGAGCGCGACACTCGACACCCCTTTGCGCCACGGTGCGAGACCGTGCCCCCAGTACAGCATGAGCGCTCGATTTCCAAAGAGCATCTTCATCGTAGTCATGGCGTGCAGGGCGAAGCTTGCGGCCCAGGCGACCGACACGCACACAAGAGCAGCGGCTCTTCTCCTCTCGCCACGCGAGAGTGCCCGCGCAATCTGTAGCACTCCACACGCACACAGCACGACGCACGCGCTGTGAGAGAACCACACGGCCACCACGCCGAACAGCGCGAACATTCCGAGAGATGCTCTCCCCTGTTCGTACCGGATGGACACACTCACAACCGCAAGCGCGAGGAGGACCTCCTGCATGTACTGCTTCCCCTCCGCCGAGTAGTACACGAGCCACGGCGAGGTCGCTATCAGGAGAAGCCCGAGAACTCGCGTCAGAGTGTCACGAAACGACACAACGACGAGCCACGCGGTGAGGAACATCGCTCCGATACCGCTCAAGAGGGAAAGGATACGGGCCCCGACCTCCAGTGAAGAAAAGTAGTGAAGCGCCATCTTGGAGAGCATGAGGTACGCCGCCGGAGCACCCTGATTTCCCCCCGGCCCATCGAGGAGGAGCCGCTCATAGGAACGACGCTTGATCTGGAGGAGAAGCGCGACCTCATCGAGCCACAACGAGCGATAGGCGAAGAACTCCCGCAACCGTAGCGAGACGCCGAGGAGCACCAGCATCCATAACCAGAATTCGATACTTCTGAGGACCTTCACTGCGGGAGCACTCCACAACGCGCAAAAGACGAGATTCAGGGGGAGCGTACGCCAGATCACCCACCGGCACCAGGCGGCAACCTACCGAAGCGCCGCGTCGAGAAACACACACGCGAAGAGCGCGATGCTCGCGGCCCCGTTGCGGGTAAAGAACACCTGATCAACGCAGGAGATCCCTCGCCTCATCACCGCGACATGCTGGCTCAGCAGCAGCCCACCAAAGAGCGTTACGCCTATCCAGTACAACATCCCGATAGGGAAGACAAAACCGTTCATGATGAGAAACGCCAACGCTCCGACATGAAGGAGACACGCGCACCACTGAGCGCCCTGAATGCCAAGAGCGCTCGGAATGCTGCGCAGTTTATTCGTTCGATCAAACTCAGCGTCCTGACAGCTGTAGAGGATATCAAATCCCGCGACCCACAAGGTGACCGCCACCATCATCGGCACCGGTCTCCACGACCACTCACCGGTTAAGGCGTACCATACGCCTCCTGGCGCGAGCGCAAGCGCCACACCAAGGACCACATGACACCACGAAGAGAATCGCTTCACGAGTGAGTACCCACAGAGTACACACAAAACGAGTGGGGATAAGACAAGACAGTGGTCGCCAAGACCCGCAGCCCCGAAGAAGAACACCGCGCTACTCGCCACTATCAACGCCAGGGCGCTCCCCTTCGACACAACACCGGCTGGAATCTCACGACCAGCGGTGCGAGGATTCCTCGCGTCGATCTCAGCATCTACATATCGATTAAAGGCCATGGCGGCCGTGCGAGCGGCGACAACGCACACAACGAGAAGAAGAACCTGCGTGAACGTTACGGGCCGCTCCAGGGAAACCAGCACTATCATCACGAGGGCAAAGGGCAAGGCAAAAACCGAGTGAGAGAATTTGACCAGGCTACCCCACGCGTGGAGGCGTTGAAGCAAGATCATACGGCACCTACTCGATCTCGGTGGGCTCTTTCCACCGCGATCCAAGGGAGTTCGGTACGCCCATCGAATCGAGAACCTTCATGACGAATTGATCGATCATGTCATCGACCGATTTCGGCTTATGATAGAACCCCGGCATCGCGGGAACGATTCGAACTCCGTAACGACTCAGCGTGAGGAGATTTTCCAAGTGGATCGGCGAGAGTGGAGTTTCGCGTGGCACCAACACTAACCGGCGCCCCTCCTTCATATGAACATCGGCGGCGCGATGCACGAGGTGACTCGGAATACCGTGGGCTATAGCACCGAGGGTTGCCATCGAGCACGGAATGACAACCATCCCGGTCGTCAGCATCGAACCGGAAGCGATCCGCGCTCCGATATCTCGGGGATTGTAGAAGGTGACGTTCGAGGCGCTCTTTCCAGTTAGACGCTCAATTGTAAGGTTAGAAGGATTGATAGAGACATCCTCCTCGTCATGGAGAACTCGCAACGCCGCGTCGGAGAACACGACGTGCACCTCTTTGACCAATGGCGGGAGAACCTCAAGGAGACGGGTAGCGTAACGAACCCCGCTCGCTCCAGTTACCCCGACAACCCAAACCTGTTCAGACGTTGATGCCATAGTGCTCAAGGCTATCACGGCGCTTCCCCTTGTTCCACTAAGGTGAAGGGGCCGCTGTGCCATATACTAAACGCCACATCGTCCCACGTGAACGTGCTCGTGACCGTAAACGTGAACGTTCCCGAAAACGCGGGGGGCTCATTTATCCGATCTAGAGATACCAACCTCGCCGACGGGTACGTTTACGTTCACGTTCAGGTGCACGTTCACGTCCGGATAACGCCAGGTACTGTCAGTATAAACTACTGCGCAGGCTTATCAGCGATGTAGATAAACGCTATGCCGCCACATAGGGATATGGTTTTGCGTGGCACCCAACCGGTCGTCCTGAGGAGATCCTCAAATTCTGAACCACACGGAAAAGCCGCCGCGGTACGAGGAAGGTACTGATACGCTCTCCCATCTCCCGAGATGTATGCTCCAATGCGCGGGATGATATTTTCTGAATACCACTGGTAGAGCTTGCTCCACACCTTGTTAGTTGGCTGCCCGAACTCGAGCACACCGATCGTCCCACCTGGGAGACATACACGATGCATCTCACGGAGTCCCGTTTCAGGTGATGGCAAATTCCTCACTCCGTACGACACGGAGATCACGTCGAAGGAATCATCAGCGAACGGCATGTCCTGAGCGTCAGATTCGATCCATGCCGTTTGTGGGATACCGACACACCGCTTACGACCACGAGAGAGCATCTCCGTTGAGATATCAACGGCCACAACACCTCGATAGTGTGGGGAGAGACGGGGAACGAGCGCGCCGGTACCAGTGCAGACGTCGAGGCAGAGCCCTCCGGAGACCTTGGGGAGGTTTCTCACCAAACGACGCTCCCAGAGGCGATTGATACCGAGACTCAAAACGCCATTAAGCTTGTCGTAGGTAGGCGCGATCTTATCGAACATGTTTCGCACATCGCCCACAGAAACAGGGCGCGAAAGACTTGACATGTCCGAAACATTTTCCATAGGGGTACACTATGCGGAAAGATACCCTCGTTTCAATACAGTAACTTTGGGAACCGAATAATAATAAGACGCCGCAAGGAGCGGATCGAGCCGATCTGAACCGATCCACACCCGTTATGCCCCTTTTGCCACTCCTACCAGTCGCGCTAGGTTGCGGATATGACCTCACACCGAGCCCTTTGGGAGTCTACGTTGTTCTCCCTCATCCGCCTCTCTCCCGTAGTAGCGCCCGCTACTATCGTGCCAGTGGTATACAACGATCCAGCGATAGCTGACCTCATACTCAAGCGGTTGCTCGCGCTCCTCGTAACCCTCGTTTTTTGGAATATGACTGAGGGATCCGCCATCCTCTGGATGAAGGCTAAGAACCAAGGAAGCGACAAGGTTCGATCCTATCTTCTGGTCACTATGCTGTGCGGCGTTGTGACGGTTGCCTTCCTGCAGTACGGGAGAAGCCTCTCAACGCAAGGCATCTTCCTGCTCACCCTCGCGACCCTCTCCATTCGAGGGATGTCGAGGACAGGATGGGAGAACGACCGCCCCCTGGCGGGCTTTCTGGGGGCTATCGTGGGCAACTCCCTCCTGGCCCTCACGGCCCTGTTCTGTATAACCCCAACCTTCTACTGGCAGAGCGTGATCGTTGCTGTAGCTTTCGGTTCATCAGTCGCGGCGGTAGAGGCATCATGGAACGCCCAAACCCTCCCCAAAGAGGTGTTCGCCCGTTGGGCGGGCCA